>JAJZDV010000073.1:5865-14252 GCA_021846025.1 Pseudomonadota bacterium | reverse complement strand
CTGCCTTGACCCTGTGAGCAGCCGCTACTAGCCTGGGGCGAACCCCAACTCAGGCCGGCGCCATGGGCAACAAGCTCCTCATTCTCATCCTCGTCGTGCTCACCGTCGGGCTCATCGGCCTGGGCATGTTCATCGGCTACAGCCAGGTCTTCGGCACGGCGGCACCCGCGCGGGACCGCACCCAGGCCAGCGCACAAGCCAGGGCACAGACCACGGCGGCCAAACCCGCCGAGAGTTGAGCCCGGGTGGCCCGCGGCGTTGCGCGGCGCTGCAAAAAAACACGTCCCGGCGTACAGTTTCGGTCTGCGCCGCAATCGTTGGCGCCTTGCCAACCGTTCCCGTCATGTCCACTCCATCCTCCGCGCTGACGCCCACGGCCGGCGCCTCCGAGGGCACGCGCTACCCCGTGCTCGGCGCCATCAGCTTCTCGCATTTGCTCAACGACATGATGCAGTCGCTGATGCTCGCCATCTACCCGTTGTTCAAGGCCGGCCTGCATCTGAATTTCGCCCAGATCGGGCTCATCACCCTCACCTACCAGATCACCGCCTCCATCCTGCAGCCGCTGGTGGGGATGTACACCGACCGCAAGCCGCATCCCTATTCCCTGTCCATCGGCATGGGTTTCACCTTCGTCGGCCTGCTGCTGCTGTCGCGCGCCGACAGTTTTCCGCATGTGCTGATGGCGGCAGCCTGCGTGGGGATGGGCTCGTCCATCTTCCACCCGGAATCGTCGCGCGTGGCGCGCATGGCTTCCGGCGGCCAGCACGGGCTGGCGCAGTCGATCTTTCAGGTCGGCGGCAACGCCGGCACCGCCATCGGGCCGCTGCTGGCGGCGGCCTTCATCATGCCGCACGGGCAAGGCAGCATCGCCTGGTTTTCGGCCGCCGCGCTGCTGGCCATGGTCGTGCTGGGTTTCGTCGGCCGCTGGTCGGCGCACCAGATGCGCCCGGGCAGACGCAGGCCCGCCACGGCACAGACGCAAGCTCATCCGCCAGGTCTGGTTCGCAAGACCATGGCGGTGCTCATGGCACTGGTGTTCTCCAAGTTTTTTTACCTGGCGTCGATCAACACCTATCTGATCTTCTACCTGCAGCACCGCTTCGGCATCAGCGTGCAGGACGGTCAACTGCACCTGTTCATCTTTCTCGCCGCCGTGGCCGCCGGAACCCTGCTGGGCGGCCCGATCGGCGACCGCATCGGCCGCAAGCGCGTGATCTGGGCGTCCATCCTCGGCGTGGCACCGTTCACCCTGGCCCTGCCCTATGCCAGCCTGGAAGTCTCGGCCGTCCTCACCGCCATCATCGGCTTCGTGCTGGCCTCGGCCTTCCCGGCCATGGTGGTGTACGCGCAGGAGCTGATGCCGGGCAAGGTCGGCGCGGTGTCGGGCCTGTTTTTCGGCCTGGCCTTCGGTCTGGGGGGCATCGGCGCGGCGGCGCTTGGCCAGCTGGCCGACGTGATCGGCATCGTCGGCGTCTACAAGGTGTGCGCTTTCCTGCCGCTGATCGGGCTGCTCGCCACCTTCCTGCCGGATTTGCAAGCGCCGCCAGCCAAGCCCAAGTCCGCGGCGCCAGTTGCCGCCTGAGGACACGGCGGCATGGAGCGCGCAACCCGCGTGCTGGTGGTGGGAGGCGGCATGGCCGGCGCCTCGCTGGCGAGCACGCTGGCCGCGCAGCCGGGCTTGAGCGTGACCCTGCTGGAACGCGAGGCGCAATGCGGCGTGCACGCCACCGGCCGCTCGGCTGCGCTGTACCTGCCGTCCTACGGGCCGCCGGGCATCCGCGCCCTCACACAGGGCAGCGGCGCGTTCTACACCAGCCCGCCCACGGGTTTCGCCGAGCACCCCCTGCTCACGCCGCGGGGCGCCTTGCATGTGGCCTGGGCGAGCGACGACATCAGCCCGACGGCCGCGACAAACCGGCTCGACGCGCTGGAGCAAGAAACGCGCGCCGGCGGCGTGGTGGTGCAACGGCTGTCGCCGGCGCAATGCCTGCAGTGCTGCCCGGTGCTGCGCCCCGAAGGACTGGCGGGCGGCGTGTTCGAGTCGCAGGCGCTGGACATGGATGTGGACGCCATCCTGCAGGGCTTCCTGCGCGGCGCGCGTCACGCGGGTGCCAGGATCCACACCAACGCCGAGGTGCTCGCGTGCACCCGTCGCGACGCAGCGTGGCAGATTCGCAGCAGCGCCGGCCCGTTCGCCGCGGACATCGTGGTGAACGCCGCCGGCGCCTGGGCCGACGTGGTCGGGCAGCTTGCCGGTGCCCAGCCCATCGGCCTGCAGCCACGGCGGCGCAGCGCGTTCATCTTCGATCCGCCTGCAGGCCTGGACTGCGAGTCCTGGCCGGCGGTGATCGACGCCTTCGAGCGCTTTTACTTCAAGCCCGACGCCGGTGCCCTGCTCGGTTCTCCGGCCAATGCCGACCCCATGCCGCCGCAGGACGTGCAGCCGGAGGAACTGGACATCGCCACGGGCATCTGGGCCATCGAACAGGCCACGCTGCTGTCCATCCGCCGCCCGCGCAGCACCTGGGCCGGGCTGCGCAGCTTCGTTGCCGACGGCGAGCCGGTCTGCGGCCACGACCCGGATGTACCCGGCCTGTTCTGGCTCGCGGGCCAGGGTGGCTACGGCATCCAGACCGCCCCTGCCCTGGCGCGCGCGGCGACGGCCTTGCTGCTTCACGCCGAACTGCCGGCCGATTTGCAGGCGCTGGGCTTGCGCGCCGCGATGCTCGATCCGCAACGCCTGCGCCGCAGCACCGCGGACTGAGCCACCGCGCCAGCCGCGACGCTGGCACGGCTCGGATTCGCGCGCCGGCACAACGTCAGGTGGTCGCGGGTTGCTGCGCGGGTTCTGGCGCGGATCCCGGCGCCACCGGCTGATCGCGCACGATCATGCCATCCACCAGGTTGAGGATGCGGTCGCAGCGCTGCGCCAGGCGCGGGTCGTGGGTGACGACGAGCACGGCGCAGCCGAACGTGTGGTTGAAGCGGCGCAGCAACGCGAACACATCGTCGGCACTGTGGGTGTCGAGGTTGCCGGTGGGCTCGTCCGCCAGCACCAGCGGCGGGCGCGTGAGCAAGGCACGGGCAATGGCCACGCGCTGCTGCTGCCCACCCGAGAGCTCGTTCGGCCGCTTGTGCGCATGCGCCGCCAGGCCCACGGCGTCGAGCAGCGCCAGCCCTTGCGCCTCCAGTTCGCGGCTGCGGCGCACGCCTTGCACCAGGGCCGGCATGAGCACGTTGTCGAGCACCGCAAAGGCCTGGATCAGATGGTGAAACTGGAACACGAAGCCAATCGCGCGGCCGCGCAGCGCGGTGCGCTCGGCGTCCTCCAGCGCGCGGGTGGGCGTGCCCTGCAGGAACAGTTCGCCGCCGGTGGGGGCGTCGAGCAGGCCGATGAGATTGAGCAGGGTGGTCTTGCCCGAACCCGAAGGCCCGACCAGGGCGGCAAACTCGCCCCGCTGCAGCGTGAAGCCCACGCCATGCAGGACCTCGGTTTGCAGCGGCGTGCCCACCTGGTAGGACTTGCGCAGCCCCTCCAGGCGCAACACCGGGACGACGTCGCCGGCGGAGGGATTGCTCGACGCGGGTTCAGACATAGCGGATCGCCACCACGGGATCGAGCCCGGCCGCGCGCATCGCCGGCAGGGCCGCGGCGGCGATGCCGGCGAGCGTGGCCAGGACCACGGCCTCGATCACCAAGGAGAAAGCCACGGGCACGTAGAACAAGGCGGGCCCGTAGGTGTTGAAGACCCACACCATGCCGGCACCCGCCGCCGCGCCCAGCACCGAACCGGCGAAGCCGACCGCAGCGCCTTCGTACAGGAACACGGCGAGAATGCGTCCGCGCGTGGCGCCCATGGCGCGCAGGATGCCGATTTCACGCGTGCGCTGCACCACGCTCACCGCCAGCACGCTGGCGATGCCGAAGGCCACCGAGAGCGCGACGAAGAAACGGATCAGCGCGCTGGAAAGCGTCTGCGACTTGAGGGCATTGAGCAACTGGCCGTTGGTCGTCATCCAGCTCTCCGACTTCAGCCCGGTGAGCCGGTTGATGCGCGCGGCAATGGCCTCGGCGCGGAAGATGTCGCGCACGGTGAGGTCGATCTCGGTGACGCCGCCGGGCAGGCCCAGCAGCGCCTGCGCCGGTTTCAAGCCCATGTAGACGTAGCGCTGATCGAGGTCGCGCACGCCCAGCGAGAACACCCCGGCGACGTCGAACACCTGCGAGCCTCCGGATGCGCCCTGCACCCGCAGCTTGTCGCCCACGCGCAGGCCGAGGTCCTGCGCCAGCCGGTTGCCGATGAGGATCTGGCTGGCACCGACGTTGAAGCGCCCCTGCACCATGTCCTGGTTCACCGGAATGACCTGCACATAGCGCTGCGGCACGATGCCGATGACCGCCACCGCACGCACCGCAGCGCCGCGCTGGGCGAACGCCGGACCGGTGACCACCGGCGAGGCCGCCGTCACGCCGTCGAGCCGCTGCAGCACGCCGAGCACGCCCGCCCAGTTGTTGATCGAGCGCAGGCGCTGGGGGCGGGCATCGGTGCTGCGCAAATCGACCGTGCCGGGCGGCACCGCCTGGGCCAGCGGCAGCAGGTCCGGGCTGCTGACGACGATGTGCGCCTGCGTGCCGAGGGTGCGCTGCACGATATTGCCCTGCAACCCGTCCACCAGCGCGGTGATGAACACGATGACCGCCGCGCCCACCGCCACGCCGACGACGATGAGCAGGGTCTGCGCCCGCCCGTCGCGCAGGAAGTTGTAGGCGATACGCCAGGACAGTCCCATGGGCTTGCGTGGGCGTTGGTGCTTTGGCGAGGAACGATCGGTTCAGCGCGGCGCGCCGGCCACTTCGTTGCGGCCGCCGCCGGCGTTGCCCACGCCACTCACGGGAAAGCCCTGCACGTCCGCCCGCACCCGCTGGCCGGGCCGCACCTTGGGATCGTCGATCACCACCTCCCGGGCCTGCAGGCCCGTGCGCACCTCGCTCGCCACCAGGCCCTGCAGACCGAGCGTCACGGCCTGCGCCCGGGCATGACCTGCACGCAGCACCAGGACCTGGGCGTGCTCTCCTGACCGGTCGCGCAGCGCGTCGTTGGGCACCACCAGCGCATCCGCGCGCTGGCCGGTGGTGATGTCGCACGACGTGGTCATGTCCTGCCGCAGCCAGTCGGGCGGCTGCGGTACGGTGAGGCGCAACTCGATGGTGCCGCTGGCGGTGTCCACCGCTGGGGCGATGAAACTGAGCCGCGCGGCGAAACTGCGGTTCGGATACGCGTCGGTGAGGCATTGCGCGGCCTGGCCGAGTGCCAGATGCTCCAGGTTCTGCTCGTCCACCGGCAACGACACTTGCGTGCTGCCGGTGCGTGCCAGGGTGAACAGCACCTGCCCCGGGGTGATGGTGTCGCCCGCCTCCACGCTGCGCGTGAGCACCTGCCCGGCGACTTCGGCGCGGATGACGCTGCGCGCCTGCACCGCCTCGGCGGCGGTCAGCGCAGCGCGCAATTGCGATTCGGCCGCACCGCCGGGGCGCACTGCGTCCCAACCGGCGCGGGCGATGCGCACCTGGGCCGCGGCAGCGACTCGGACCTGTTCGGCCTGCTCCAGCGCCTGCTGCGACAAGGCACCCTGCTGCACCTGGACGCGGGCGCGTGTTTCCTCGCTGCGCGCCAGCTTCAGCGCCGACTCGGCATTCGCCAGGGCGGCCTGCGCCTGCGGCCGGGTCTGCGTGAGCAGTTGCTGCAACGCCGCCCGCGCCTGCGCCTGCTGGGCGCGGGATTGGTCGCTGCGCAATTCCAGCAGCACCTGCCCGGGCTGGACAAGGTCACCACGATCGACCAGGCGCTTGATCACCACGCCGGTGATTTCGCTGGCGATGTTGACGCGCGAGGGCGTGATGATGCGCCCCGTGGCCACCACGTCCTGCAGCAGCGGCCGGCGCTCGACACGATAAGCCGCCACCCGCGGTCCGCGCCACCAGTCGAGCAGCCAGATGCCCGCTGCCACCAGGACAATGAAACCAAGAACCAACCCGAGAAGACGACGGCGCATGAGCAAGCGGGGAACGAAGCGTAGGGGGTGAGCGGGCATCCGACCGGCCCACAGCAGAGGCATTGTCCGACATGCCCGATCCAATGGACTTGCGCATGGTCAAGCCCGGTGCCGCGGCCGGTTCACGGCCTGGGTGCACTCGCCGCCGGATCCGCAGCGCAGCCGTCAGAGCCTGGCCTCACCCGTGCTGCCGACGACCTCCCCGGCACGCAGGGCCAGCACCCGGCCTTCGGCCAGAGGCTGCCAATGGCCCACACCCAACGGCACGCTGGCCAGCATGGCCAGGGCGTGCACCTCCCGGTGATGGCTGTGCACTTCCAGGCCAGCGGCTTGCTGCAGGTGCACGCCCGCCGCACGGCGACGCAGCAGATACAGGCCAGGCGGCCGGATGGTGTCATCGACCTGGCGGCGGCGGTGTGCATGGGCGAACAACACCTCGCCATCGCTGTAAAGAAAATTGGCCGGGCCCATGGGGCGCAGTCGCGCCGCGAATGCGTTCACCACGTCCAGCCGGGCGGCCACGCTGGGCATGCCGTTTGCCGCACGCCACAACGGCGCGAGCTGGCGCAAGAGCTGGCAGAACACATGCTCGGAATCGGTCTGGCCGATCGGTTGCCAACAGGCTTGCACGTCAGCCGTCTCGAGCGGCCAGCGCGACTGGACATCGGGCAGATCGCCGTTGTGCGCGAACACATGGCGATGACCGCCAAGCTCGCGCGAGAACGGCTGGGTGTTGGCCAGTGCCACCGGTCCGCGCGAGGCTCGGCGCACATGGGCGAGCACCAGGGTGCTGTGGAAATCGTGGTCTTCCAGCACGCGCGCGAAGGCGCTTTGCACCGCCGGCAGCGGCTCGCGCAGCACATGCGCTTCGGGGCCTTCGAAATACGCCGCGCCCCAGCCATCGGGGTTGCCGCCATGCACCGGGGCGCCATGGGTGGCGAACTCGGCGAAACGCAGGCGCACGCGGGCCGGGTTGGCACTGCTGACGGCGAACAGCTCACACATGGCTCAACCCGCTTGCGCGCGGTGCGTGGGGAATGCGACGTGGTCCACGGCCGAGCCTCAGCGCTGCAACTGCACCGAGCCGGACACGGTCACGCCCAGGGCCTGCACCCCGGCCTCGATCGGAACTGCCTGCTCACCCATGGGCACCGCGGCCATGGCGCGGAACATGGGCCTCGGCGCCGGCGAGGCGCCCTGCAGACTGCCGATGTTCACCTCGCGCAGCGTGTAGCCGGCGTAGCCGAAAGCATGCGCCGCCGCCTGGGCCTGGGTGCGGTACTGGGCAATGGCCAGTTGCGTGAGCTTGGCCAGTTCCTGCGCCTGCAGTTCGGGGGAGATTTCGGTGCCGGTGCTTTGCACCTGCAGGTTTTGCGCAAGCTGCCCGGCGAGGCGGCCAACGGCGGCAAAATCCACCGACTTGAGCACGATCTGGGCACGCACGCTCCAGCCGTCCTGCAAGCTCTGGCCAGCCACCACCTTGTCATGGGGCTGGGTCTGGAAACTGCCGGTCTGCACCTGCACGCCTGGCGTGGCACGAGCCACTTTCACGGCGCTGTCGAGCAGCCTGGTGACTTCGGCGTTGAGGGTGGCAACATCGCTGCCCTGGCGCACGGCGGCGAGCACGGCAACCGCACGGTCGGGCGTGACATCGGCATGCGCCGTGGCTTCGAGTTGCACCACACCAGCAGGCTGGATGCCGCAGTTCGCCAACGGTGTCTGCGCCAGCGCGAGTGGCGCCGCCACGAGGCAAGCCGCGCACAGCAACGCGGCGGGAACCTGCCGCCGCAGGCCCGACCCACACCGGGCCGGGTTGGAAACACACGAGCGTGAGTGCATGCAGGGCCTCGCTGCGCCATGGGGTTGAATCAACGCAAACACCATAGCGCACGACACGGGCCACAAGCAAACGGTCTGGCACGCTCAGCGCCGCTCGTCGTCATCGCCCCAGCGGTGATACCAGCCACCTTGAAACACGCCGTAGGGCTGGATGTAGACACCGGCGCGGGGCGGCACGACGATGCAACCCGAGAGACTGGCCGCAAGCAGCGCGGCAAGCAGAATGAAGCGCATGAAAGTTCCTTTGGCAGGCCGCGTGCGGCCCGCATGGTGGCGGGTTGGTCGAATGGCGCTTGACCCTTGCCGCCGAGTTCAACGACACACGCCCCAATGTCCCGGATGCCAGCCCCAGGGGCCCCACCAGCCGGGATGCCAGCAGGCGTGCGGAGCCGGACGCACCACCACAGCGACCGGCGGCCCGGGAGGCGCCAGTGGCGCGACATAACAGCCGCTCAAGGCCGCAGCAGCCGTGAGCCCCAGCAAACCCCGTC
>JAJZDV010000073.1:0-5765 GCA_021846025.1 Pseudomonadota bacterium | reverse complement strand
TCGCCCCGCTTCGGGCGGCCGGGCGCGGGGCTCATGGTCCGATGCTCCGGCTGATGGCGTTTTGCTGCTGGTTCAGGCCGGTCTGTTGTGCCCGGGTGATGTAGCCGCCATTGGCCTGGGCCATCGCGCGTTGCTCCAGGTGGGTCTGCTGCACCTGGGCGTGCAGTTCGTGGGCCTGTGCCGCGGTGAGTTCGCCTTCGCGGCGTTCGTGCACGATGCGACGGTTGAGATGCTGGGTGCGGTCGAGGACTTGGTCACGCCGCGGATGCACGTGCTCCCAGTGGGTCTCCGCTTGGGCCGATGTGGCCACGAGCAGAGTGCCGAGAGCCAATGCACCGAGCAGCGTCTTGTGCAGCGAGATGGTTCTGATGTTCATGGTCTGAGTTCCGGTTGCGAGGGTCCCCGGTCGTCCGCAAGCGGACTGTCCCCAAATGGAGATGAGCCAACCTGGGGGCCCCAGTGTTTTCACGTGAGACGAGAAACGAAACGAACGATGCTGCATGCAGTGCCGCCATAACGGAGTCGCCGTCGACGATGGCGACAGCGGCAAACGCGCAAATGTCAGTAAATGTGTCGCCATCCCGACGGGGCTTCGTGCCCGGAGTCCGCACTCACCTCGCCTCACACACACCACTTAAGACAGACCTAAGTTCATGCGTGGATCATTCCCCTCAGCGCAATTTCGATTCCATCGGATTTCTTCACGGAGGTGCATCATGAAATCCAGAAAACTGTGGGCAGCCCTGGCTGCCGCCGGCATCATCGGAGGCAGCGGTTTCATGGCCTACCAAGTGAGCTATGCCG
Organism: Pseudomonadota bacterium; assembly: GCA_021846025.1. Taxonomy (GTDB): domain Bacteria; phylum Pseudomonadota; class Gammaproteobacteria; order Burkholderiales; family Burkholderiaceae_C; genus Thiomonas_A. The sequence continues at coordinate 4,961 of JAJZDV010000073.1, read as the reverse complement.
GCATTCCGGCCCATGTGGAGCTCAACAACAAGACAGTGCCCCTGTTCAACAACCCGCCAGGCGCGCCGATGCAGACCGCTGTCGTGGGCGGGCCGAATTTCGCCGCCATCGTCAAGCAATTCGGCGCCACGGTGGTGCACATCAATGTGCGCGGCGAAACCAAGAGCACCGACGCGCCCGACATGTCGCAGGTGCCGCCGCAACTGCGCAACTCGCCCTTTTTTCAGTTTTTCCAGCAATTCCAGAATCAGCAGCCGCGCGAGGTGCCGACCGAAGGTCTGGGCTCGGGTTTCATCATCAGCTCCGACGGGCTCATCCTCACCAATGCGCACGTGGTGAAAGGCGCCAAGTCGGTGATGGTCACCCTCACCGACCACCGCAGTTACAAGGCCAAGGTGTTGGGCTATGACACCAAGACCGACATCGCCGTGGTGAAGATTCCCGCCACCAACCTGCCCACGATCCGCGTGGGCAACCCGGCCAACCTGGAGCCTGGCGACTGGGTGCTGGCCATCGGTTCGCCCTACGGCTTCTACAACACCGTGACCTCGGGCATCGTCAGCGCCAAGAGCCGCTCGCTGCCCGATGACGACATGGTGCCCTTCATTCAAACCGACGTGGCGGTGAACCCCGGAAACTCGGGTGGCCCGCTGTTCAACACCAAGGGCGAGGTGGTCGGCATCAACTCGCAGATCTTCACCCAGACCGGGGCGTTCGAGGGCCTGTCCTTCGCCATCCCGATCAACGTGGCCGTGACGGTGGCCAAGGAGATCATCCAGAGCGGCCATGTGGAACACGCCAAGCTGGGCATCGCGGTGCAGACCGTGTCGCAGCAACTGGCCAACTCCTTCGGCCTGCAAACGCCGCGCGGTGCGCTGGTCGCCAATGTGGCCAAGGACAGCCCGGCGGCCAAGGCCGGCCTGAAGGCCGGCGACATCATCCTGAGCGTCAACAACGAACCGGTGAACGACTCGGCTGACCTGCCGATGATGATCGGCCTGATGCGGCCGGGCCAGGCGGTCAAGCTCGGCGTCTGGAGCAACCATCGCGAGTCCACCATCACCGCCACCCTGGGCAGCTTCAGCAGCAACACCCTGGTGGCCGATGCCGGTGGCAGCGCCGAGGGCGGCCATGGCCTCGGCTTGGCCGTGCGCCCACTCAAGCCGGCCGAGGAGCAGCAGGCCGATGTGCACCACGGGCTGCTGGTGGAGAGTGTCTCGGGTCCGGCCGAACAGGCCGGCGTGCAAACCGGCGACATCCTGCTGGCGGTCGACGGCAAGCCGGTAGACAACATCGACCAGGTTCGCAGCATCCTGAAGAAAGCCGGCAAAACCGTGGCGCTCCTGATCCAGCGTGGCAGCAACCGCATCTTCGTCCCGGTGGAAATGGGCTGAATGCCGGCCCATCGCCAGTCTCGGCGCCTGCCGGCGTCGAGACTGGCGATGGGCAATCCCGATTTGGCCGCAGTTCTGACTCCCTGGACTGCAGTCACTTGGCGGCGGTAACGGGCCGCCGCCTTCACCCGCCCCGGTGCTCATGCTCCGGGGTGTTCCTCAAGCAAGCGAGCAGCACTTCCAGCGGGCCTCGGTCCGCTTCTTTTTCCGCGCTCGATCTCGCGATCTCGGCGCGTCCTTGCGCTTATGCTTGTTGCAGCGGAAATCATCCCGTCAATCGGCACATCAAGAACCAGGAGAATCCAGATGCAATCTCGATCGAAAACGTCCTGCGCGGCCCAACTCTGCGCCAGTCTCATCGTGCTCACGGCACTGAGCAATTTGCCGGCCCAGGCGAGCGACAGCAGCCTGACGCAAGGCGCGAAAAAGGTGGGCACCACCGTTGGCACGGTGGTGCGGGACGTTGGCAAGGAGGGCAAGAAAGTGGGGCTGGCCGTGGGCCATGAAGCCAAGCATGTCGGCCTGGCCGTGGGCCATGCGGCAGAGGCCGGCGGTGTGGCGGCCTGGCATGCGGTGAAGGGCCAGAAGCAGTGAGACCGTCGCCTGGCGCCGGGAGGGCTGAGGCCGCTGACTGACGAGCCATTGGTTGGGACTGCCGGCTCCACGGGGCTGTCGACAGCGCGTGATGCCGGCGGCTGACGGCATGCGGTCCGGCTGCCATCCTCGGCCAGTCCGCTAAGCTGGATGGCGAAGCCGCGGCCCACTCGGGCGCCGGCTGCAAGACAACCCCAGACTGCGAAAACCATGGCGCAATATGTGTTCACGATGAACCGCGTCGGCAAGATCGTTCCGCCGAAGCGTTCCATTCTCAAAGACATTTCCCTCAGCTTTTTTCCGGGCGCCAAGATCGGCGTGCTGGGATTGAACGGCTCGGGCAAATCCACCGTGCTGAAGATCATGGCCGGGGTCGACAAGGACATCGAAGGCGAGGCGGTGGCCATGCCCGGCATCCGCATGGGCTACCTGCCGCAGGAGCCGCAGCTCGACCCCGAGCAGACCGTGCGCGATGCGGTGGAGGCCGGGCTGGGTGGCGTGCTGGCGGCCAAGAAGCGGCTGGACGAGGTCTACGCCGCCTACGCCGAGCCCGACGCCGATTTCGACAAGCTGGCCGAGGAACAGGCTCAGCTGGAGGCCATCATCGCCACCGGCGAGGGCAGCAACACCGACCTGCAACTCGACATCGCCGCCGACGCACTGCGCCTGCCGCCCTGGGACGCGCGCGTGGGCGACTTGTCCGGCGGCGAGAAGCGCCGCGTGGCGCTGTGCCGGCTGCTGCTCTCCAAACCGGACATGCTGCTGCTCGACGAGCCCACCAACCACCTCGACGCCGAGAGCGTGGACTGGCTGGAGCAGTTCCTGCACCGCTTCCCCGGCACCGTGGTGGCCGTGACCCACGACCGCTACTTCCTCGACAACGCCGCCGAGTGGATTCTGGAACTCGACCGCGGCCACGGCATTCCGTGGAAGGGCAACTACAGCACCTGGCTGGAGCAGAAGGAGGCGCGGCTGGAGCAGGAGTCGCGCGCGGTCGACGCGCACATGAAGGCCATGAAGCAGGAGCTGGAGTGGGTGCGGCAGAACCCCAAGGGGCGCCAGGCCAAGAGCAAGGCGCGCATGGCGCGGTTCGAGGAACTGTCGAGCCAGGAATACCAGAAGCGCAACGAGACCAACGAGATTTTCATCCCCTTCGCCGAGCGCCTGGGCAACCAGGTGGTGGAATTCCACGAGGTGAGCAAGAGCTACGGCGACCGCCTGCTGATCGACAAGCTGAGCTTTGCGGTGCCACCGGGCGCCATCGTCGGCGTCATCGGGCCGAACGGCGCCGGCAAGTCCACGCTGTTCCGCATGCTCAGCGGGCGCGAGCAGCCGGACTCGGGCAAGGTCGTCATCGGCCCCACGGTGCGCCAGGCGTTCGTCGACCAGAGCCGCGACTCCCTGCCCGACGACAAGACGGTCTGGGAGGCCGTGAGCGGTGGGCACGACATCCTCACCGTGGGCAAGTTCGAGATGGCCAGCCGCGCCTACCTGGGCCGCTTCAACTTCAAGGGCGGCGACCAGCAAAAGCTGGTGGGTCAGCTCTCCGGCGGCGAACGCGGGCGCCTGCACCTGGCCAAGACCCTGCTGTCGGGCGGCAACATGCTGCTGCTCGACGAGCCCAGCAACGACCTCGACGTGGAAACCCTGCGGGCGCTGGAAGACGCGCTGCTGGAGTTCGCCGGCAGCATCATGGTCATCAGCCACGACCGCTGGTTCCTCGACCGCATCGCCACCCACATCCTTGCGGCCGAGGGGGATTCGCAATGGAATTTCTTCCCCGGCAACTACCAGGAATACGAGGCCGACAAGAAGAAGCGCCTCGGCGAGGAAGGCGCCCGCCCGCACCGCCTGCGCTTCAAACCGCTGCGCTGAAACTTCGGAGGCTTCGCTGTGGACACCGCCTCGCCCGCGCTGATCGTCGCCTGCCTGTGCGCGCAGTGGTGCGGGGTCTGCAGGGAGTGGCGGCCGGGCTTCGAGGCTCTGGCCGCGCGTTATCCACAAGCGCGTTTCGTCTGGATCGACGTGGAAGAAGCCGCCGAGACCCTGGGCGATGGCGAGGTCGACAACTTTCCGGTGCTGGCCTTGCAGCGCGGCGACCTGCTGCTGCATTGCGACGTGCTGCCCCAGCAGCCCGGCACCTGGGCGCGGCTGATCGACACGCTGGCGGCGCTCGACACCGCAGACGCCGCGCAAACCGCTGCGCAGCTGCGCCAGCGGGGCGGGCTGGACATCGACCTGCGCAGGTTCCTGCGCTGAACACGCGGAATCGGCCCGGGGTCCGCGCATGCGCCAGACGCGGAGGCTGGCCTCGTGCGGTACGGTTTACGGCGCGGGCTGCAGCGGCGGCACGCCGCCACAGTCGCTGCTCACCCAATGCGCCTCGGAAGTCCCGGACACCGTGCCTTGCGGGGTGACCGCGGTGAACTGCGTCGTGTAGGCCGTGGGGCTGGCGAGCACCACCTTGCCCTTGCCGCTGGAGGTGGGCTGGGTGCAGGCATAGCTGAAATCCCAGTCATCCTGGGCTGGCTGGCTCCAGTGCAGCTTGCAATTCCCGCTCAGATGCAGCGGCGGTCGCTTGGCCGCGACAAATGCAGGGCTCAGGCATAGGCGCAAGGTCTGCTTGCCCAGATCCATCGCCATGCCGCGCGCCTTCATCTGCGCCTCGATCTCGGCCTTGATTGCCGGAGAGACGTTTCGCATCATCTGCGACAAATCGACCGGCGGTGCACCGTTGGTCGAGCTCTGCACGCTGGAGTCCCACAGTCCGGGCTTGAGCCCCACGGCGTGTGCCTGGGCCGCAGGCAGCAAAGCCGCGGCCAAGACCAAGCCGGCCCACCGGCACAAGGGTGGTGGCAACAGTTTGAGCAGGGTCGAACGGCACCTTGACATGCCTTCAAGCCTAGATCAGACCGGCCGCCATTGCCGTTTCCAGTTGTGAACCGCCGACCGAGCTCTTGCGCTGCCACCATG
>JAJZDV010000072.1:4794-14697 GCA_021846025.1 Pseudomonadota bacterium | reverse complement strand
CACGCGGTCGGCGACGAAGCGCTGCGGCAGATCGGCAACGTGATCCAGGCGCAGCTGCGCGACGCCGACGCCCTGGCCCGCGTCGGCGGCGAGGAGTTCGCCTGCCTGCTGCCCAGGACGCCGCTGCAGCAAGCCATGGACATCGCCGAGCGCATCCGTGACGCCATCGCCGCGCAAGATCTGCATTGCGTCGGCGTGCGCGTTCAGGTCAGCCTGACCGTGGGGGTGAGCCTGGCCGGTGCCAGCGAGCAGCGTATCGACGAAGCGCTCAGTCGCGCCGATCGGGCCATGTATGCGGCCAAGCAGGCCGGACGCAACCGTGTCGGCCAGATGGTCTGACGCGAGCCGTCGGCCACGCCAACGCCAGCCCCTGCCCGAGCGCACCCGCCGCACGCCCGACTAGCCGACGACAAGCCAATGTCCGCATCCCGCTCCAGCGAGGCATTCGACACCGCCGCGGCAGCGCCATCCGCGCCGCGGCTGACGGCCAGCGGTCTGTTCGCGGAGGACTTGCAGGACGATGCCTACGTCCTGGCCAACTGGGCGCGCATCCGCGGGCGGGTGCGCGACATCGGGGTCTATGGCAGCAGCGCCTTTCTCCTCATGGGGCTGGTGGACTACGCCATTCTCGGCCCCGTTCCCATGCTCGCGCTCATTCTGTTCGGGCGCCTCGTCGTGGTCAGCTACGGCTGGCAGGTCTCACGCCAGGGCCTGCGACCGACCATCACGCTGGAGTTGCTGGCGCGCCTGCGCCGGCAACTTTTCCTGTTCGAGCTGCTCACGGTGCCCACCTTCCTGCTCCAGGTCCGGGTCTTGCCGACCTCCGCGGCCTTCAGCATCATGAGCGCCCTCACGCTGGTGTTTGCGCTCTACGCCTTCGCCCCGCTGCTGTGCCGGTATTCCCTCTGGCTCGGACCGATGCTCACCTTGCCGTTCATGGGCATGGTCGTTGTCGGCTTCCCGCTGGATTGGCGCTTGCTGGCCAGTGCCGCGCTGCTGCTGGGCTTCGCCAACATCGCCGGCTGGCAGCTGGCCGTGGCGCAGGCGCGCCATCTGCGCCTCGCCTGGCTCGACCGCGAAGCCCTGCGGCAGGAAGTGGCCGAGCGCAGACTCGTGGAGCAGGCCCTGGAGCGCAGCGAAACCCACCTGCGCCGTCTGTTCGAGGCGGCTCCGGTGGCCATGGTGTTGCTGCGCCTGGAAGACGGCGCCATCCTGCGCCACAACCAGGCCGCGCGCACCTTGCTCGACCCCAAAGGCCTGAGCCGCGCGCCGCTGGTCTCGCTCGACTTCTACGCCGACCCGCAGCGCCGGGAACCCTTGCGCGCGCACCTGCGCGCCGGGCAGGCGCTCAGCCAGATCGAGTTGCAGCTGCGCAACACCGAAGGGCTGCCACGCGACACCCTCGTTTCGGCCCAACCCATCGAGCACGAGGGGCAGGCCTGCGTGCTGATCGGCCTGACCGACGTCTCCGGTCTCAAGCAAATGCAGCTGCAGTTGCAGCAGCAGGCCGAGCAGGACATGCTCACCAGTCTGCCCAACCGGCGGGGCTTTGTCGCCGGCGCCGGCGAACTGCTCGACCGCAGCGACTCGGTGCTGGCGCTGCTGATGATCGACCTCGACCATTTCAAGCGCATCAACGACAGCCACGGCCACCGCGTCGGCGACGAAGTGCTGGAGCAATTCGGCGCCTTGCTGAACGCCCACATGCGCCAGGGCGACCGGGTGGCACGTTTCGGCGGCGAAGAGTTTGTCGTGCTGCTGGCCGTTGCCAGCGGAGCGGCCGCAGTGGACGCCGCCGAGCGCATGCGCAGCTATGTCGAGCAGCACCCCTTCGCCACCAGCGCAGGGGTCTTGCGGCTGAGCGTGAGCATCGGACTGGCGCTGCGCGAACCCGGCCAAACGGCGCGGAACGACCTCGCCAGCTTGCTGCAAGCCGCCGATGACGCGCTCTACCGCGCCAAGCAAGGCGGACGAAACCGCGTGGAAATGCAGGCGCTCGGGGCTTGAAGGGGCTTGGCGCCGGCGCGCGGCGGGGGCAAAACCGGGATCGGTCCCGGTCAAGTCCAGCCTGGACGCCGCCACGCCCCTTGCCAGGGCGCGCGGTGCACGAAGAGGCTCGCGACGCCGCTTCGCCGATCGCGGCGAATAGCCGCACCGGCGCGCGTCCAGGCGCCGCAGCTTCGGCCCGCGCTTGCCGGCGTGCGGCGAGCCGTGTGCCGCGTCATGACAGCCTGACGTTGCGGCTGCGAACCCGGCCTGGACCACGGCCGAGGGGCATCGGCCGTGGTCTGCCCGGTCTTCGCCCCGTCCATGGGCGCGCGCGACGCGCAGGGGCGCAGACGCCGCTCAGGCCGGATCGAAGCGATCGAGATGCATCACCTTGCCCCAGGCGGCGGCAAAGGCCTGCGCGAATCGGGGCGCAGCGTCGCCGCAGGCGTAGACCTCGGCCAGCGCGCGCAATTCGGAGTTGGAGCCGAACACCAGGTCGACCTGGGTCGCCGTCCACTTCGGTGCACCGGTCTTGCGGTCGCGGCCTTCGAGCACGCCGGGCGTGGCGCTGGGCTGCCACTGCGTGCCCATGTCGAGCAGGTTGACGAAAAAGTCGTTGGTGAGCTGGCCGGGACGCTGGGTGAACACGCCGTGCTTGTTGTGGCCAAAGTTGGTGTCCAGCGCACGCATCCCGCCCACCAGCACGGTCATCTCCGGCGGAGTGAGGTTGAGGAGCTGCGCCTTGTCGACCAGAAGCTCGGCAGCGACGCCTTCCAGGCCTTTGCGGGTGTAGTTGCGAAAACCGTCGGCCCTGGGTTCGAGCACGGCAAAGGACGCCACGTCGGTCTGCTCCGCCGCGGCGTCCATGCGTCCGGGCGTGAAGGGCACGCTCACGGCGTGACCGGCCTGCCGGGCCGCGGCTTCCACCGCGGCGCAGCCGCCGAGGACGATGAGGTCGGCCAGCGACACCCTCTTGCCGGCGGCGGCATGGGCGTTGAACTCCCGCTGGATGCCCTCGATCGACGGCAGCACCCTGGCCAGTTGCGCCGGCTCGTTCACCTCCCAGCCCTTCTGCGGCGTCAGGCGGAGGCGCGCGCCGTTGGCGCCGCCGCGCTTGTCGGAGCCACGAAAGCTCGCCGCGGCAGACCAGGCGGTGTAGACCAGTTCGCGCGTGGTCAGTCCCGAGGCGAGCAGTCGGGCCTTGAGCGCGGCGGTGTCGGCGGCGTCGATCAGCGGATGGTTCACGGCCGGGATCGGGTCCTGCCAGATCAGGTCTTCGGCGGGCACTTCGGGGCCGAGATAGCGCGTCTTCGGGCCGACATCCCGGTGCGTGAGCTTGAACCAGGCGCGGGCGAAGGCGTCGGCGAACTGCTCGGGGTGGTCGTGGAAGCGCCTGGAAATCGGTCCGTAGATCGGGTCGAAGCGCAGCGACAGATCGGTGGTGAGCATGGTCGGCCTGTGCTTTTTGTTCGCGTCGACCGCATCGGGGATGACCGCCGGCGCGTCCTTGGCCACCCACTGGTGCGCGCCGGCCGGGCTCTTGGTCAGCTCCCACTCGTGGCCGAACAGCATGTCGAAATAGCCGTTGCTCCACTGGGTCGGCTTGGGCGTCCAGGTGACTTCCAGGCCGCTGCCGATCTGATCGCCGCCCTTGCCGCTGCCGAAGCTGTTGGCCCAGCCCAGGCCCTGCTGTTCGATGGGCGCCGCCTCGGGCGCGGGGCCCACGTGCGACGCAGGCCCGGCGCCGTGGGTCTTGCCGAAGGTGTGGCCGCCGGCGATGAGCGCCACGGTCTCCTCGTCGTTCATCGCCATGCGCGCGAAGGTCTCGCGGATGTCTTTGGCCGCGGCCAGCGGATCGGGCTGGCCGCCGGGGCCCTCGGGGTTGACGTAGATCAGCCCCATCTGCACCGCGGCCAGCGGGTTTTCCAGTTCGCGCTCGCCGCTGTAGCGCTTGTCGTCGCCGAGCCAGGTTTTTTCCGAGCCCCAGTACACGGCGTGGTCGGGTTCCCACACGTCAGCGCGGCCACCGCCGAAACCGAAGGTCTTGAAGCCCATCGACTCCAGCGCGACGTTGCCGGCCAGAATCATGAGATCGGCCCAGGAGATCTTGCGCCCATGCTTTTGCTTGATGGGCCACAGCAGGCGGCGCGCCTTGTCGAGGTTGACGTTGTCCGGCCAGCTGTTGAGCGGCGCGAAGCGCTGCTGGCCGCTGCCCGCGCCGCCGCGGCCGTCACCGACGCGGTAGGTGCCGGCGCTGTGCCAGGCCATGCGGATGAACAAGGGGCCGTAGTGGCCGAAGTCGGCCGGCCACCAGTCCTGCGAGTCGGTCATGAGCGCACGCAGGTCGGCCTTGACCGCGGCGAGATCGAGGGATTTGAACGCCTGGGCGTAGTCGAAATCCGGGCCCATCGGATCCGATGGGGCGGAGTTCTGGCGCAGGATGTCGAGACTGAGTTGCTCGGGCCACCAGTCACGGATGGCTGGGCCGCTGGCGGCGGTGTGGGCGAACGGGCATTGGGGTTGCGTGGGGCTGTCCATGAGGATCTTCCTAGAGTCGCTGGATTCGAAGCGGGGTGCGAATCTCAGAGCCGGGTGTCGGTGAGGCGACTGTAGGCCGCAGCTGCCGAAAAGAAAAATTGAAAGTTCCGATCCGATGGATTGAACAAATCTTCATGCACGTCGATGGCGTGCCCGACAATTCGACCCATGCCCCCCGAACCCCTCCCCTCCCCGCATCCGGGCGCCGCGCTGCGCCTGGCCGACTTCGATTTCCAGCTGCCGCCCGAACTCATCGCCCAGCATCCGGCGCCCGAGCGCACCGCCTCGCGCCTGCTCGACGCGCGCCAGCCCGAGCTGGGCGACCGGGTGTTCCGCGAGCTTCCCGAGCTGCTCCAACCGGGCGATTTGCTGGTGTTCAACGACACCAAGGTCATCAAGGCCCGGCTCTTCGGTTCCAAGTCCAGCGGCGGGCGGGTGGAGTTGTTGGTCGAGCGGGTGGAGCCAGGCGGCGTGGTACTCGCCCATTTGCGCGCCAGCAAAAAACCCAAGCCGGGCGATGTGCTGGCCATGGACGGCGGCTTCACCGCCGAGCTGTCGGGGCGCTGGCCGGACGAGGCGGGAGCCCTGTTCCGCCTGTGCTTCTCGAGCGACCCCTACGCCCTGATGGAGCGCTACGGCCATGTGCCGCTGCCCCCCTACATCCGCCACGCCGATGACGCCGACGACGCCCGCCGCTACCAGACCGTATTCGCGCGCGAACCCGGCTCCGTGGCCGCGCCCACGGCCGCGCTGCATTTCGACGAGGCGTTGCTGACGGCGCTCGAAGCGCGCGGCGTGCGCCGGACCCACGTCACGCTCCACGTCGGGGCCGGCACCTTTCAGCCGGTCAAAGGCGACGACATCGCGGCGCACCGCATGCACAGCGAGCGCTACGCGGTGCCTGCCGCCACGCTCGAAGCCATGGCCCGCACCCGCGAGTCGGGCGGACGGATCGTGGCCGTGGGCACCACCACCGTGCGCACGCTGGAGACGGTGGCCCAGGGCATGCCCCGTTGGCCGGCACCCGAACCTGATCCTGGATGGCGCGCCCAGGGTGACTGGCCCGAACTGCAGGGCGAAACCGACATCTTCATCAAGCCCGGCCATCGCTTCCGGATGGTGGACCTGCTGATCACGAATTTCCACCTGCCCCGCTCCACGCTGCTGATGCTGGTGTCCGCATTCGCCGGCACCGCGCACATCCGCGCCGCCTATGCGCATGCCGTGGCCAGGCGCTACCGGTTTTTCAGCTACGGCGATGCGATGCTGCTGGGGCTGCAGCCGTCAGTGCAACGCATCCGGCGCCAGCCCTGAGTCGCCAGGTGAGTCCTCGCGCGGTCCCGACCGCCCGGCGGTTGCTGCCATCCCGTAAGTAGGGGTTGTGCAGGATCGAACTGGATTCGTATCTTCAATCAAACGGCTCGTCAACATTGCCAAATCTGAATTGAGGGGGTATGGCCGCGCGCGTCGGATCTCGTGCGCAAGGGCCGCGTCATGATTGCCGAGACACACCATTCTCTGCCCTGCGAGGGGCAAGCCAAGCCGGGACGTCTCATGCAGTTCGTCGGTGAATCGGTGCAGAACATGGCTCTGGCCAGTGGCGCGTCGGTCTGGCTGGCCCGCAGGCAAGCCTCCAGGCGCATCGTCATGCTGCACAGCGTGGGTGGACGCAAACTGTCCGTGGCCGAGTTCCGGCAGGCCATGGTGTGGCTGAAGCTGCACTTTCGCATCGTGACGCTGGACGACATGGTGAACGACATGGCCTCGGGCAAACCGCCGGCCATGCAGGGCGAGTTGGCCATCACGTTCGACGACGGCTTGCGCAACCAAGCGCAACTGGCCTATCCCATTTTGCAGCTCTTGGGCATACCGGCCACCATCTTCGTGTGTCCGGGGCTGATCGAGCGCGGGCAATGGCAATGGAACCACGAGGCGCGGGCCCGCCTGAGCCGCCTGACTCCCGAGCAGCGCGCGGCATGGGCGTACGCGCAGAAGGCGCCTGCGGCGCAAACCGATGCCGTCATCGATTGGCTCAAGCAGTTGCCGCTGCAACAGCGCCTGGTGCTCGAAGACAGTCTGCTTGCCGCCACGCCCGGCTTTGAGCCGACACGCGAAGAGCATGCCGCCTATGACCCGATGGGCTGGGACGACCTCGCCGCGCTCGACCCCAAGCTCATCACCATCGGTTCGCACACGATGACCCATCCCATTCTGTCCACGTTGAGCGAAGCGCAGATCGAGCATGAATTGCAGGCAAGCCGGCTCGCGCTCGAGTCGCGTCTGGCGCGTCCGGTCGACCTGTTTTGCTACCCCAACGGTTCGCATGACCCGCGCGTGCGTCGCATGGCCGCAAAGGTGTACCGTGCAGCGGTCAGCACCGACGAGGGCTTGGTGCCCGAGCCGGTGGTCGATGTCTACGCCATTCCGCGCATTCCAATCGCCGCGCAGTTGCCGCTGCTGGCGTGGCGGATGCACCGACCCATGGCTTGAGCGGCGCCCGATCCGGCGTGAGCGTCGTCTCGCCCACGGCTCGGTCGCCAGGTCTTGGCTGGGCGGATCCGTCGCTCCGACGCGGCAGGGCACAAAGCCTGGCCGCGGACCTGCGCCTTGCATCCTCATCCCCCTGGGGGGCTAAGACGGATGCAGCAAGCGCAGGAACAGGCCTTGGCCCTCGCGGCTTGATGCGAACCATCTGAAACAATGCGCCCATGCTGCAATTCACCGTTCATCACACCTCGGGCGAAGCGCGCCGTGGCACCCTCGCGCTCAACCACGGCATCATCGACACCCCGCAATTCATGCCCGTGGGCACGTATGGCACGGTCAAGGGCATTGCGCCCGAGGGGCTGATGGCCGCGGGGGCGCAGATCATCCTGGGCAACACCTTCCACTTGTGGCTGCGGCCCGGGCTGGACGTGGTCCGGCAGTTCGGCGGGTTGCATCGCTTCATCGGCTGGAACGCGCCCATCCTCACCGACAGCGGCGGCTTCCAGGTCTGGAGCCTGGGGGCGATGCGCAAAATCAGCGAGGAAGGCGTGCGCTTTGCCTCGCCGGTGAACGGCGACAAGCTGCTTCTGACACCGGAGGTGAGCATGCAGATCCAGACCGTGCTCCATGCCGACATCGTCATGCAGTTCGACGAATGCACCCCTTACGACGTCGAGCGCGCCGGGCAGACGCACATCACCACCGAGGCCGAGGCGCGCGCCTCGATGGAGCTGTCGCTGCGCTGGGCGGTGCGCTGCAAGGCCGAATTCACGCGGCTGGAGAACCCCAATGCGCTGTTCGGCATCGTCCAGGGCGGCATGTTCGAGCCGCTGCGCGACGCCTCGCTGGACGGCCTGGCCGGGCTCGACCTGCCCGGCTACGCCATCGGCGGCCTGAGCGTGGGCGAGCCGAAAGACGACATGCTGCGCCTGCTGCGCCACACCGCGCCAAGGCTTCCCGCGCACAAGCCCCGCTACCTCATGGGGGTCGGCACGCCGGAAGATCTGGTGGCGGGGGTGAGCGCGGGCATCGACCTGTTCGACTGCGTCATGCCCACGCGCAACGCGCGCAACGGCCACCTGTTCACCCGGTTCGGTGATCTGCGCATTCGCAACGCCCGGTTCAAGCTCGATGAGAACCCGATCGACTCCACCTGCGGCTGCCCCACCTGCCGCCGGTTCTCACGCGCCTATCTGCACCACCTCGACCGCTGCGGCGAAATGTTGTTCGGCATGCTCGCCACCGCGCACAACCTGCACTACTACCTGCAACTCATGCGCGACATGCGCCAGGCGCTGGAGGCCGGGTCGTTCGAGGCCTGCGTGGCGCGCTTTCGCGCCGAGCGCGCGCGGGGGGTGGAATGACCCGGGGTACCCATCCGTCGGTCCTGCCGCTCGCGCAAGCCCCCTGAGGTGCGGCGCAGCGGCAAGGCGTGGCTCAAGCCGGCAAGGGCCGCCGCCGCAGCCATGCCACGAAACGCTGCGCGTACAACGGCTGGCGCCACAGCAGAAAGGCGGTGGCCAGTGCGTTGAGCAGGGCCACGCTCAGCAGCAGCATCGGCACGCTCACGCCGGCCACCAGCAGCGCGGCGCAATAGCCCGAGCAGACGACCATGTACAGCGCATTGATGATGTTGTTGGCGGCGATCACGCGTGAACGGTGGGTCACGGGCGTGTGCTGCTGGATGAGGGCGTACAGCGGCACGCTGTAAATGCCGGCGCTGGCCGAGAGCAAAAACAGGTCGGCCATCACGCGCCAGTGCGCGGGATCGGTCACGAAGGCGGCAACGCCTTGCAACGCCACCTCCTGCGGCAGGTTCAGCGTGGCGAAGTACATGTCGACGCCGAAGACCGTCATGCCGACGGCGCCCAGCGGCACCAGGCCGATTTCCACCCGTCCCCGCGCCAGCCATTCGCACGCCACCGAACCCAGCGCGATGCCGATGGAAAACACCGCCAGCAGCAGGGAGGCCACCGCCTCGTCACCGCCCAGCACATGGCGGGCGAAGACCGGGAACTGCGTCAGAAAGGCCACGCCGTAGAACCACATCCACGAAATGGCGAGCAGTGCCTGCAGCACGGTGCGGTCGCTCGCGGCCAGCCTGAGGTTGCGTGCCGTCTCGGTGAAGGGGTTCCAGTTGATGCGCAATTGCGGGTCCACCGGGGCCGTGGCGGGGATGAAGCGGGCAGCCGTCCAGCCCAGCAGCGCCACCGCAACGCAGGCCAGCCCGGCCAGCAGCGGGCCTTGCGGGAAGGCCATGAGCAGGCCGCCGGCCAGGTTGCCCAGCAGGATGGCGACGAAGGTGCCCATCTCGGTCATGCCGTTGCCGCCGGTGAGTTCCGCCGTGTTCAGGTGCTGCGGCAGGTAGGCGTATTTGGCCGGGCCGAAGATGGTGGAGTGCAGTCCCATGCCGAAGGTGCAGACCAGCAGCGCCGCCACGTTGCCGGCGACGAAGCCCCACAGCGCCAGCAGCATGATGGCGATCTCGAGCGTCTTGACCTGACGCATCAGCCCGGCCTTGTCGAACTTGTCGGCCAGTTGCCCGCTGGTGGCGGAAAACAGCACGAAGGGCAGGATGTAGAGCGCGGCGATGAAGTTCACCATCAGCCCGGCCGAAAGCGTGGAGGCGCTCTCGACGCGGTAGGTGACCATCACCGTGAAGGCGAACTTGAACAGGTTGTCGTTGCCGGCGCCGCCGAACTGGGTCCAGAAGAACGGGGCGAAGCGCCGTTGCCCGAGCAGGGCGAACTGGTTGGGGTGCGGGGTGTCGGGCATGGGTGGCGCTGGCGTGAGGTCAGTCGCAGGTCGGACGCCCGCGCATCATGGCATAAAGCATGAACGGGCCCTAAACCGTAGACTTTCGTCATGGCATCTGCAACCTTCCCCGTG
>JAJZDV010000072.1:0-4694 GCA_021846025.1 Pseudomonadota bacterium | reverse complement strand
GGGTGTCGGGCATGGGTGGCGCTGGCGTGAGGTCAGTCGCAGGTCGGACGCCCGCGCATCATGGCATAAAGCATGAACGGGCCCTAAACCGTAGACTTTCGTCATGGCATCTGCAACCTTCCCCGTGACCGGCAGCGCAGGCGACGCGGCGGCCCCCCGGGCGGGCGCTGCGCCCGGCCCCGGCGTCGTCGACATCGCCGCCGACCGATGCGTCGGCCTCGATGACTCGCCCGGCCTGCGCGCGCAGTTGCTGGCGCGGTGCCGGACGCTTGGCCTCAAGGGCACCATCCGGCTCGCCCCCGAGGGCATCAACCTCTTCCTGGCGGGCGCGCCGCAAGCCATCGCCGCGGTCCTCGCCGCGCTGCGCCTGGATGCGCGCCTGGCCGATCTGCAGGTCAAGACGTCGCTGTCGGCGGCGCCGCTCGCCCGGCTCAAAGACTGGCTGGATGCGGGCTGCGACGATGAAGGCCGCCCGGTGGTGATGCTGGACACGCGCCATGCGTTCGAGCGCGAACGGGGCGGCTTCGACGGCCGTGTCGACTTCGGTATCGCCCGCTTCAGCGACGTCGCCCTGGCGGTGGAGAGCCGGGCGGCGCGTTTCGCCGGGCAGACGGTGGTGACCTGCTGCACCGGCGGCATTCGCGGCGAGAAGGCTGCCCTGCTGCTGCGCGGCGCCGGCATCGGGCACGTCTTTCCGCTCGACGGCGGCATCCGCGATGGCTTCGAGCGGGTCGGCGGCACGCATGGCCGCGGCGACGGCCTCGTGTTCGACGCGCGCACGGCCCTCGACCCTCGACCCTGCGCGGGCACCACGACGCCAGGCAGCGCTGCAGGCCGCAGCACCGCCGCCCCCACCTTTACCCTGAACCCACGCATTGCCCCAACCCTGACAGGTGCTCCATGTCCGAAACCCGCGTCATCCCCCTCAACCCGGCTCTGCGGCACGACCCCGGCCGCCAGCGGCTGATGCCGGCGCTGGCGCGTCTGCTGTTCGCGCTGTGCCTGGCCGGTGCCGCCAGCCTGAGCTGGGCGCAGGCGCTGGGCATTGCCGGCACCTGGAAGACCATCGACGACAAGACCGGCAAGCCCAAGGCGCTGATCCACATCGCCGAGCAGCCGGACGGCAGCTACAGCGGCACCATCATCAAGGGCCTGATGCCCGGCACCAACCAGCCTCGCATCTGCACCCTGTGCAGCGGCGCGCTCAAGGACCAGCCGATGATCGGCCTGACCATCCTCACCGGCTTGCGTCAGGACGCCGAACACCGGCACAGCTTCAGCGGCGGCGAGATCGTCGACCCCGACAGCGGCAAGACCTACCACTGCAACGCCCAATTGGTGGACGACGGCGCCAAGCTGGAGGTGCGCGGCTACATCGGCATCTCGCTGTTCGGCCGCACCCAGACCTGGGTGCGCGAGCCATGAGCGCTCCGCACGGCGGTGACGAAGGAGCGCTCCATGCCCTCGGGGATGGGGCTGGACCAGCGGACACGCTTGCGCGGGTTCGCGTGCCTGCCGAACCCGCGCGGCGTGCAAGCCGCGCGGTGGGCGGGCGCGCAGCGCGGGGGGTCGTCCAGTGAGCGCGGCGATGCAAGGTTTCGGCAGCCATGCCACCTACCCCAGCACGCGCCTGCCGCTGTTCGCGCGCAACGTGGTGGCCACCTCGCAGCCGCTGGCAGCGCAGGCCGGCTTGCGCATGCTGCTGGCTGGCGGCAATGCGGTGGATGCGGCCATCGCCAGCGCTGCCGCGCTCACCATCCTGGAGCCGGTGAGCAACGGCCTGGGGTCGGACGCCTTCTGCATCGTGTGGGACGGCCGGCAACTGCATGGCCTGAACGCGTCGGGCACGGCGCCTGCGGCGTGGACCCCGGCCTATTTCCAGCGCAAGTACGGCCTGGAGGCCCGGCAGCCCCCCAAGCGCGGCTGGGACAGCGTGACCGTGCCCGGCGCCGTGGCCGCCTGGGCTGCGCTCTCGGCCCGGTTCGGCAAGCTGCCGTTGGCGGATGTGCTGCAGCCCGCCATCGACTACGCCGAGCGCGGTTGCGCGGTGCCGGTGGTGGTGCGGCAGAAATGGGCAGCCGCCGCCGGCGACGCCGAACTCATCCGTCAGCCCGGTTTCGCCACGGCCTTCCTGCCCGGCGGGCGGGCGCCGGCGCTGGGCGAGGTGTTTCGCTTCCCCGCTGCCGCGCGCGCCCTGCGCGCCATCGCCGCGACGCGTGGCGAAGCCTTCTACCGCGGCGAGATGGCCGCGGCGCTGGCGGCGCATGCGCGCGCGCACGGCGGCGCCATGACCGAGGCCGACCTCGCCAGCTACGCGCCGCAGTGGGTGCAGCCGCTGGCGCAGGACTACCGCGGCCACACCCTGCACGAGATTCCACCCAACGGTCAGGGCATTGCCGCGCAGATGGCGCTGGGCATGCTGCAGCGCTTCGAGCTCGGCAGCCTCGAGGTGGACACGGCGGCCACCCAGCACCTCATGATCGAGGCGATGAAGCTGGCCTTCGCCGACATCTACCGCCATGTCGCGGAACCCGCGGCCATGGCCTGTGCGCCCGAGCACCTGCTGGACCCGGATTACCTGGCCGAACGCGCGCGCTGCATCGACCCGTCCCGCGCGCAGGACTTCGGTCCCGGCGCGCTGCCGCGCGGCGGCACCGTCTACCTCAGCACCGCCGACGCCGACGGCATGATGGTCAGCTTCATCCAGAGCAACTACATGGGCTTCGGCTCCGGCGTGGTGCAGCCGGACTGGGGCGTGTCGCTGCAGAACCGCGGCCACGCCTTCAGCCTGGATGCGGCGCATGCCAACGTCGTCGCCCCGGGCAAGCGGCCGTTTCACACCATCATCCCCGCCATGCTCACGCGTGCCGGCCAGCCGCTCATGGCCTTCGGCGTGATGGGCGCGCACATGCAGCCGCAAGGCCATGTGCAGACCCTCACGCGCATGCTGGACTGGGGCCAGAACCCGCAAACCGCCTGCGATGCGCCACGCTGGCTGGTGAACCACGACGGCAGTCTGAGCCTGGAAGCGGGCATGGACGCGGCCGTGGCGCAAGGCCTGGCCGCGCTGGGCCACCGGCTCACCACGCTGCGCGACAGCTACCAGGACTTCGGCGCCGGCCAGTTCATCTGGCGCCTGGGCGACCCCGCTGTCGACGGCTATGTCGCCGCCAGCGACCCGCGCCGCGATGGCCAGGCCGTGGGGTATTGACCACCACCCCAGCGCCGGCCTGCGATCCGCCACGCGAGAGGGGCGGAGCCGAATCCGAGCGGCCTGCAGGCCAGGCGGGGCAAGCCAGCCCGGGGCGGCCCGGCCCTTCCCCCGGATTGCCCGCAGGCCGCCGGTCACCGGAGCCGCGCGCGGGCAGACCTGGCGTGACAGGCCCTAGAGGCCGCGACGTGCCAGGCCTATGCCGGCCAGAACCAGCGCCGCGCCGGCGATCTGCCAGCCCCCCAGGGCCTGACCCAGCAGCCCCCAGGCATAGACCACCGCCATGGCGGGCTGCACCAGCAGGCCGACCGAGGACAGGGCGGGGTTGAGCCGGCGCACGGCGTAGGCAATCACCACCTGGCCACCGATCTGCACCAGCAGCGCCAGGCTGACCAGCCAGACCCAGCCGATGGCCGCGCTCGGCCACAGCCGCCCCTCGAACCAGGCGAAGGGCCACAGCACCAGCGCCGCCAGCAGGGTGACGGCGGCCATCAGCGGCGCGGTCGCCAGCCGCTGCCGGGCCTGCTGCACCCCAATCTGGTAGGCGGCATAGAACAGCGCCGAGGTCAGGCCGCAGGCATCACCGAGGAGGGCGCGCGGGTCGTGGAGATTCGGGCCGATCATCAGGCTGGCGCCCGCCAGCGCCGCCACCAGTCCGGTGACATAGACCGTGCTCGGCGCCACCCGGGTGATGGCCCAGAACGCCAGGGCGATGACCACCGGGGCGAAGTTGGATTCGAGCGTGGCGTTGCCCACCGTGGTCCAGATGGCGGCGACATGGAACAGCAGCAGGTCGAGCGCGAACATGGTCGCGGCAAACAGCGTCAGCCATGGCGTCGACCAGTGCTGCAGCAGCGCCGGCGGCGCGCTGCGGGCGCGACGGTGCTGCAGTTGCAGGGTGCCGGGCGGTTGCGCCGCCGTCTCGGGCCGTGAGGCGGCGGCGAGCGGCGGCGGCGAACCGCGCCGCTGCCAGGCCACCCAGGCCAGCAGCAGGGGTGTGGCGATGGCCATGCGCCAGAACGCGCTGGCAAAAGGGCCGACATGCGCGGACGTGTCGGCCAGATGCACGAACACACCGGCGAGGCCGAGCACGGCGCCGCCCAGGAGAAGAACCAGGAAATCCATCACGGCATTGTCGCTGGCCCGTTGGCCCGACGCCCTGAGGCGCATGCTGGACCGCCGAAAACCGCAGCCATCGGCGAGCTCGCCAGCCGAGCGTCCGCGGCTTCAATCGTCCAGGCTGGCTGGCACAAACACCGCGGGCAGCTTGCGCGGCGCGCGGATGCGCAACAGCTTGTGGACGTTCATGCGGCCGAACACCACCTCGATGGCCGAGGCCGGCACGCCGAACTCCCCGGCGAGAAAGCGCACCATGTGATCGGTCGCGCGGCCGTCACGCGCCGCGGCGGTCACGCTGACCTTGAGTTGCGCCCCCTTGGGCTTGCCGATGGCGTCGACGCCAGCGCTGGGCTTGCCCAGGATG
>JAJZDV010000071.1 GCA_021846025.1 Pseudomonadota bacterium | reverse complement strand
ACTAGGGCCGGTTCACGCGCTTGCTGCACCCGCGCGGCCCCCAGCCGGGGTGGCCGCAAGGTGCGGCCCGCGGCGCGCCGGCTCAGGGTTGGCTTGGCGTGATCGTGTCGAAGAGTTCGAACAATTGCTGCGCGCTGGGCGAAAGACGGCGCCCGCGGCGACGGATCAGTCCCATCTTGCGCGTCACGCTGGGCTCGACCAGTGGAATGGCGGCGAGCACGGGATGGTCGGGGCCGGGCATGGCCATCGCCGGGACGGCGGCAATGCCCAGGCCCGCCTCGACAAGGCCGAGCAGGGTGGTGCCGCTCTGGGTTTCGTAGGTGATCTCCGGCCGCACCCGGGCACCGACGAGTGCCTGATCGAGCAGCAGTCGGTTGCCCGAGGTGCGGGCAACGGCGATGAAAGCGTAGGGCGCGAGTTGCGCCCAGCTGACGCAGGGCAACGCCGCGATGGGGTGATCGCGCCTGCATGCCGCGACGAAGCGCTCCTCCACGAGCGGCACGAAGTCGATGTCGCTTTCGTGCGCTCCCAGGAAGCTCAGGCCGAAATCGGCCTCGCCTTGCGACACCGCGGCGAGCACCTCGTTGGCCTTCGCATCGAACACATTCACGCGGACCCGCGGATACATCGCATGGTGCAGCTGCAGCACCTTGGACACGTAGTAATACACCGACGACGGCACGCAGGCGATGCTGATGCGCTCCCGGCGTACGCCAGCGTGGCCGCGAATGCCGAGCACGGCACTGTCGAGGTCGTCCAGCAAGGCTCGTGCCTTGCGCTCGAACTCGCGTCCGACCGCGGTGAGCGTCACCCGGCGCGTGGTGCGCTCCAGCAGTTTCACGCCGAGCGCCTGTTCCAGTTTGTCGATGCGCCTGCTGTACGCCGGCTGCGAGAGATGCACCGACTCGGCTGCCTTGCTGAAGCTGCCGAAGTCGGCCACGGCGCAGAAGGCCACGAGGTCATTCAGGTCGAAATGGATGCTCACGCCAGTGCCCTCGGTTGATTCATGCGTATTTTCGATCAATCGATCAAGGAATCGCAATTGACGAACAAATCAGCCTGGCCGAAACTCATCCCATGATGAAACCCCAACCACCGCACCGGATCGGACTTGGCCAAGTCCTGGCGCTGGCAGGCTGGCCGCGCCAACAAGGCTTCGGCAACGGCCTGAGCATGGCCGCTCCCCCCATTGATTGATGTCCTGGTCATCGGTGGCGGCAACGCCGCGCTGTGCGCCGCGTTGATGGCACGCGAGGCTGGCGCTTCGGTCCTGATGCTCGAAGCCTCGCCGCGGGCGTGGCGCGGCGGCAATTCGCAGCACACCCGCAACCTGCGCTGCATGCACGAGGCGCCTCAGGATGTGCTTGCCGACGCCTACACGGAAGAGGAGTTCTGGCAGGACCTGCTGAAGGTGACGGGCGGCCAGACCGACGAGACACTGGCGCGCCTGGTGATTCGCGCCTCCGCCACCTGCCGCGACTGGATGCGACGCCACGGCGTTGAGTTTCAGCCGTCCCTCTCGGGTGCGCTGCACACCGCGCGCACCAACGCCTTCTTCATGGGCGGGGGCAAGGCCCTGGTCAATGCCTACTACCGAAGCGCCATGCAGCTCGGCGTGCAGGTGCGTTACGACGCTCCGGTCGATCGCATCGAACTCGATGGCCGGCGCTTCGTCGCCGCGTTGGTGAAGGGTGAGCGCATCGAGGCGCGAAGCTGCGTGCTTGCCGCCGGCGGCTTCGAGTCCAACCGCGCCTGGCTGCGCGAGGCCTGGGGACGCAATGCACGCGGCGAGTACCCGGCCGACAACTTTCTGATCCGCGGCACGCGCTTCAACACCGGGACGCTGTTGCGCGGCATGATGGACGCCGGCGCCGACACCGTCGGCGATCCGACGCAGGCCCACATGGTGGCGATCGACGCCCGCGCGCCGCTGTACGACGGCGGCATCTGCACCCGCATCGACTGCGTTTCGCTCGGCATCGCCGTGAACCGCGATGCCGAGCGGTTCTACGACGAGGGCGAGGACTTCTGGCCCAAGCGGTATGCCATCTGGGGCCGGCTCGTCGCCCAGCAGCCCGGACAGATCGCCTACTCGATCATCGATGCCAAGGCCGTGGGGCGCTTCATGCCGCCGGTGTTTCCCGGCGTGAAGGCCGCGAGCCTGCCCGAGCTGGCGCGCCGGCTCGATCTGGACGAAGCCCGCTTCGTGCAGACCCTCCATGCCTACAACGCCGCGTGCCGGCCGGGTCACTTCGACCACGCGCGGCTGGACGACTGCCGCACCGAAGGGCTGACGCCGGCGAAGACGCATTGGGCGCGGCCCATCGACACGCCCCCCTTTTTCGGTTACGCGCTTCGGCCCGGTGTCACCTTCACCTACCTGGGCCTGAAAACCGACGAAACCGCGGCGGTGCACTTCGGCGGCCAGCGCAGCCCCAATCTCTTCGTCGCCGGCGAGATGATGGCCGGGAACGTACTGGGCAAGGGCTACACCGCCGGAGTGGGCATGAGCATCGGCACCGCCTTTGGCCGCATCGCCGGGACGCGCGCCGCCCATGCCGTGCGCCAGGGAACCGCGCAAGGAGCCACGCATGCAGCCGCTTGACGCCTTGATCCGCGAGGCCGGCGCCTGGGCCGACGGACCCGCACCGGCGCCTGCCGCCACTCCGCCCGGCGACGAAGCCGAGGTTGCGCGCATGCTGCAGATCTGCAATGCATGCCGCTATTGCGAGGGCTTCTGCGCGGTCTTCCCGGCGATGACGCGGCGCCTCGAATTCGGCAAGGCCGATGTCCATTACCTGGCCAACCTGTGCCACAACTGCGGCGCCTGTCTGCACGCCTGCCAATACGCGCCGCCGCACGCATTCGCCGTCAACATTCCCCGGGCGATGGCCAGGGTGCGTGTGCGCACCTACCAGGACTATGCCTGGCCGCGTGTGTTCGGCGCGCTGTACGCGCGCTACGGGCTCGCGCTCGCGGTGGCGCTGGCCCTCGGCCTGGCGCTCTTCCTCGCTCTGGCGCTGGCGCTGCGTGGAACGCTGTGGCAGGCATCGCCGGGCGGCGATTTCGATGCGATCTTTCCGCACACGCTGATGGTGGCCATCTTCGCCCCGGTTTTCCTTGCCGCCGTGCTCGCGCTGGGTCTGGGCATCCGTGGGTTCTGGCGCGATCAGGCGGCCGGACCGGCGGCAGCCCCGGCGGTCGTCGAGGCCACGCGCGCGGTGGCAACGCTGAAGTACCTCGATGGCGGCCACGGTCGGGGATGCAACAACGCCGACGATGCCTTCACCCTGTGGCGGCGGCGCTTTCACCAGTCGACGTTCTACGGCTTTCTGCTGTGCTTCGCGTCGACCAGCGTGGCCACGGTCGAAGCCGACCTGATGGGCTGGAGCGCACCCTACGCCTACACCAGCCTGGTGCCGCTCCTGGGCATGGCGGGCGGCATCGCCTTGGTCGTCGGAACCGTCGGGCTGTGGCGCTTGAATCGGCAGCGCGACCCGATGCAGGGAGACCAGGCGCAGCAAGCCATGGACCGCGGTTTCATCGCGCTGCTGTTCCTCATCGCGACCAGCGGGCTCCTGCTCGCGGCGCTGCGCGCGACGGCGTCCATGCCGCTGCTGCTGGCCGTTCACCTCGGTGCGGTGATCGCGTTCTTCGTCACGCTGCCCTACGGCAAGTTCGCGCATGGCCCGTTTCGCGCCGCCGCCTTGCTGAAGTGGGCGGTGGAGCGCCGCCAGCCCAGCAAGCTCCTGATCGACGACGAGTCGACCGCGTGAGGCATCCCGCCCCATCCAGCCATGGCAACGCATCCGGACCGCAGCCGAAGCGTTCTGGCACGATTCTTACAAGAGCTTACTGATCCGGCGATCAACGCGGGACAAGATCGCTGGACAGGCCCGGGGTCCGCTGCGGCATCGGGCCTGTCCCCGCATTGCAGAGCAACCCACACGACAACCAGGAGACAGGCATGACGGTATCGGTCGACAGTCCATCGCAAAATCAGATCTACAAGGTGGCGCTCGCCAGCATCATCGGCTCGGTGATCGAGCAGTACGATTTTCTCGTCACCGGCATCATCGCGGCAACGGTCTGGGGCGGCGTCTTTTTCAAACTGCCCGCGCTCGCCGCGATCTCGGCCGCGATCGCGGTGTACGGCATCGGCATCGTCATCCGCCCGGTCGGCGCCTTCATTTTCGGCAACATCGCCGACCGCGTGGGACGCAAGGACGCCATGGTCTATGCCCTGGTGCTGATGGGCGCGAGCACGCTGCTGATCGGGCTGACGCCGTCGTACGACAGCATCGGCGTGCTCGCTCCCGTGCTGCTCATCGTGTTCCGCCTGATGCAGGGAATCAGCTTCGGTGCGGAGTTCGGCACGGCGTCGACCTGGGTGGTCGAACAGGCGGCGCATTCCAAACGGCGCGCCTTCTGGGGCGCCTGGGTCGGCTTCGCCATCCCGATCGGGCTGCTGCTGGGCTTCGGCTCCGTCCTCCTGGTCAAGTCGCTGATGACGCCGCAGGACTTCATCGCCTGGGGCTGGCGCATCTTCTTCTTCGCCGGCTTTCTCGTGGCCATCGTCGGCATCGTCATCCGCTCGCGCACGATGGACAGTTTCGTCTTCGAGCGCCTCAAGGCCGACTCGGCCACCCTCAAGAGCCCTGCTTACCAGGTCTGGCGCGAAATGCCCCTGCGCATCCTTCGGACCTCGCTGGTGAACGCGATGTTCGGTGGCGCCTTCTTCCTCAGCTTCGTCTTCGGCACCGGCTACATGAAAGCCGTCGGCTTCAGCGGGACGCAGGCCGAGAGCATCGGCCTGATCGCCGCGGCCTCGATGCTGGTGTTCATGATCATCGGCTCGCTGCTGGCCGACACGATCAACCGCCGCACCGTCCTGCTGACCTCGGCCGTCGTCTTCCTGGTGTTTGCAATTCCCTATTTTTATCTGATCAACACCGGCAGCTTCCTGCTCGCGGCGATCGCGGAAATCATCGGCTTCGGCTTTGTCTTCGGCTTCGGCTACGGCGCCATCCCGACGTTCTACACGGAGAATTTCCCGACGCGCTACCGGGCTTCCGGCGCAAGCGCCGCCTACCAGATCTCGCAGGTCTACGGCGGGGGGCTGATCCCCATCGTCGCCGGGGTCCTGCTGCACGCCTACGGCATCCATCAGGCCTACATCTACATCGGCCTGTTCGTGATGGTGTATGCGGCGCTGGCGATCGCCGCCATCCTCGCCACGCCGGAAACCAAAGGCATCGACCTCGAGGGCTGAGCATGCCTCGGCGCCGCGTCACTTCCGAGACGACGCGGACGGCGACGGCGCATGGCCTGACGCGCACGCTGTGGGGCGCCCTCGGCGCTCCAGCGGAGCACGCCGAACGCGTCCGCTTCACCGCGGCGGGCAGTTTGCCATCGGCCTTCGCGGTGACGGACTTCGCCGCCGCGGCCGTGGCCACCGCTGGCCTGGCCGTCGCCGAATGGCTCGCCCTGACCCACCGCCAGGTCGCCACCGTCGAGGTCGATCGGCGGCTGGCGTCGATCTGGTTCGCGACGACGCTGCGCCCGATCGGCTGGAGCGTGCCGCCGCTGCGCGATCCGGTCACGGGCGACTATGCGACGCGCGACGGCTGGATTCGGCTGCACGCCAACGTGCCACGCCATCGCGCCGCCGCGGAACGCGTTCTCGGACCGCTGGCGCATGGCGAGGCTGCGGCCCAGGCCGTGGCGCCGTGGTGCGGGGGCGAACTCGAAACCGCGATCGTCGATGCCGGGGGATGCGCCGCGCAGATGCGCTCGGCCGCCGCCTGGACTGCGCATGCGCAAGGCGCGGCGGTCGCCGCCGGGCCGTGCGTTCACATGACCACCCGCCCAGGCGGCGCCGCGCCCGACTGGCACCTGGCGGCAACGCGGCCGCTGCAAGGCCTGCGTGTGCTCGATCTCACCCGTGTCCTCGCCGGCCCCGTGGCCAGCCGCTTGCTCGCCGGTCTTGGCGCCACGGTGCTGCGCATCGACGCTCCCGATTGGGACGAGCCCGGCGCCACCCCCGAAACCACGCTCGGCAAGCATTGCGCCCGCCTCGACCTGGCGAACCCTGACGGGCGTGCAATCCTGCTCGAGCTGCTGGCCCGGGCGGATGTCTTCATGCATGGCCTGCGCCCAGGCGCGCTGGATGCCCTCGGCCTTGGCGCCGCGACGCGCAGCCAGGTCGCGCCCGGTCTGGTCGACGTCAGCCTCGACGCCTACGGCTGGACCGGGCCGTGGGCCGCCAGGCGCGGCTTCGACAGTCTGGTGCAGATGAGCTCCGGCATGGCCGAGGCGGGCATGCGCTGGCACAACGCCACCGCTCCGCGTCCCCTTCCGGTGCAGGCCCTCGACCACGCCACGGGCTACTGGATGGCGGCCGCGGCGATTCGCGGCCTGACGCGCCGGCTCGCGCACGGCGAGGCGACGAGCGCGCTCCTGTCGCTTGCGCACAGCGCCAGGGTGCTGATGGAGTGCGAGGCGGAGCCGGACGAGACACGGCTCGCGGCCGAGACCGAAGCCGATTGCCTGCCGCAACTGGAGCACACGGCTTGGGGGCCCGCGCACCGCGTGGCCGCACCCTTGCGCATCGCCGGGGTCGATCTGCGCTGGGATGTTCCTGCCGGCAGGCTCGGCGCCACGGCACCGCGCTGGCCTTGACGGGTTTGCCCTGCCGGACGCGGCAAGTTCCCCGAAGGGATGGGCGTGGACGGAGCCGAGTCAAGGGTAAATCTGTTTGGTCACAGGTCCGGTTCCTGCGTAGAGTTTGAACTTCACGCGTGAAGCGAGGCCGTGCAACACCATGACATTCGACATCGTGATCGTGGGCGGTGGGTCCGCCGGAGCGACCCTCGCGGCACGGCTGAGTGAGGACGCTGCCGTCCAGGTCTGCCTGATCGAAGCCGGCGGCGACGGTCGCGGCCTGCTCGTTCGCGTGCCTGCCGGCCTCGTGGCCATGCTGCCCGGTCGGCCGAAGATCAACAACTACGCCTACACGACCGTGCCCCAGCCGCACCTCGATGGGCGGTGCGGCTACCAGCCCCGCGGCAAGGCCCTGGGCGGATCCAGCGCCATCAACGCGATGCTCTATGTGCGCGGGCATCGCACCGACTACGACGACTGGGCGCGCCAGGGTTGCGAGGGCTGGACGTTCGAGGACGTGTTGCCCTACTTCAAGCGCTCCGAGGGCAACCAGCGTGGCGACAGCGCGTTTCACGGCGGCCAGGGTCCGCTGCAGGTGGGCGAACAACAAAGCCCCCGCCCGGTCACCCGGGCGTTCGTGCAGGCCGCCGTGGAATGCGGGATTGCACCCAACGACGACTTCAATGGCGCCGACCAGGAAGGGGCCGGGCTGTACCAGGTGACCCAGTTCCACCACGGTCCGCGAAACGGCGAGCGGTGCTCGGCGGCCGCCGCCTACCTGCATCCGGTGATGCACCGGCCCAACCTGACGGTGATGACGCACACCCAGGCCCTGCGCGTCGTGATGGAGGGCCAGCGCGCCGTGGGGGTCGAGGTGCAGCGCCAGGGGCAGCGCAGCATCCTTCGCGCTCGGCGTGAAGTCGTGCTGTCGGGCGGCACCTTCAACTCGCCGCAGCTGCTCATGCTCTCGGGCATCGGCGACCCGGCCGAGCTGTCCCGCCACGGCATCGCCGTGCGCCACGACCTGCCCGGAGTGGGCAAAAATCTGCAGGACCATCTCGACTTCATTCTGTCCTACCGTTCGAAGGCAACGGATCTCTTCGGCATCGGCGCGACCGGCGCGCTGAACCTGCTCAAGGCCATCTTCGAATGGCGCAAGTCCGGCCAGGGCATGCTCGCGTCGCCGCTGGCCGAAGGCGCGGCCTTCATCAAGTCGAGTCCGCAGGCCGAGCGGCCCGACCTGCAACTGCATTTCGTCATCGCCATCGTCGACGACCACGCGCGCAAACTGCGCCCGGGCTACGGGTTTTCCGGCCATGTGTGCGTGCTGCGCCCGAAGAGCCGCGGCGAGGTGGGCTTGTACGACGCCAACCCGCTGTCGGCGCCGCGCATCGATCCGAACTACCTCTCGCATCCCGAGGACGCGGCGCTGCTTCTGGCGGGCGCGAAACACCTGCGCAGGATCCTGCGCGCGCCGGCGCTGGCGACGTACCGCCACGCGGAGATCGGCACCGAAACGATCGAAACCGACGCGGCGCTGCTGCAGCACATCCGTGCGCGCGCCGACACGATCTACCACCCTGTGGGCACCTGCCGCATGGGCACCGATTCGAGGGCGGTGGTCGACCCGCGGTTGCGCGTGCACGGCCTCACCGGCCTGCGCGTGGTGGATGCCTCGGTGATGCCCACGCTCATCGGCGGCAACACCAATGCGCCGACCATCATGATCGCCGAGCGAGCGGCCGACTGGATGCGTGCCGACGCGCGCGACGCCGCCGCCGCGGGGGCGGCATGAAGCTCGACGCGATGCTCGACCACCGGGCTTCGCCAGCCATCCCGTGCCGCGGCGCTGATCGCCGTCGCCATGCCCTGCGGGTTTGACGACCGGAGCCCTTGCCATGCCGATCCAGAACTTCGACGCCATCGTCATCGGTGCGGGCCAGGCCGGGCCGGCGCTCGCGGCGCGCTGCAGCCAGGAGGGGCTGAGAACCGCGGTCATCGAGCGGCACCACTTCGGTGGCACCTGCGTGAACGTGGGCTGCACGCCCACCAAGACCCTGGTCGCCAGTGCGCGCGCCATCCACCTGGCGCAGCGCGGGGCGCAGTTCGGCTTCGACGTGGGCGGCCTGCGTGTCGACATGGCGCGGGTGAAAGCCCGCAAGGACGCCATCGTCAAGGCATCGCGCGAGGGCGTCGAAGCCTGGATGCGCGGCCTGAAGCATGCCGAGGTGATGGCCGGCGAGGCCCGCTTCGTCGCCCCGGCGACTGTCGAGGTCAATGGCCGGCGACTCACCGCGCCGCGCATTTTCCTCAACGTCGGCGGGCGTTCGCTGCGCCCGGCGCTGGCCGGCATCGATCGCGTGAAGACGCTCGACAACGTCTCGATCCTGGACCTGGACACGGTTCCCGAGCACCTGGTCATCGTCGGCGGCAGCTACATCGGCCTGGAGTTCGCCCAGATGATGCGGCGCTTCGGCGCCGCGGTGACGGTGGTGGAAAAATCGGCGCAGCTGCTGGCGCGCGAAGACGCCGACGTCTCGGACGCGATCCGCGGCATTCTCGAAGCCGAAGGCGTGCGCTTCGCGCTGGGGGCCGAGTGCCTGTCGCTGGATCAGGACGGCGCGCAGATCGTGGTCGGTGCCGCCTGCGGCGCCGACCGGCCTGCCATCCGGGGCAGCCATGTCCTGCTGGCCGTCGGGCGCCGCCCGAACACCGACGACCTGGGGCTGGATCGGGCCGGCATCCGCACCGACGCGCGCGGCTACATCGTCGTTGACGATCAATGCCGCACGAGCGCCGACGGGGTGTGGGCGGTGGGCGACTGCAACGGTCGTGGCGCCTTCACGCACACGGCGTGGAACGATCACGACATTGTCGTGGCCAACCTCTTCGACCACGACCCGCGACGCCTGTCGGACCGCATCCCCTGCTACGCGCTGTTCATCGACCCGCCGCTCGGCCGCATCGGCCTCAACGAAGCCGATGCGCGCGCCAGCGGCCGCGAACTGCTGCAGGCGAAGCTGCCGATGCAGCGCGTCGCGCGAGCACGCGAGGCCGGCGAGACACAAGGCTTCATGAAGCTGCTGGTCGACGCCCGCACCCGGCAGTTGCTCGGTGCCGCAATCCTCGGGCTGAACGGCGATGAGGTCGTGCACGGCATGCTCAACGTGATGGCTGCCAAGCAGCCCTACACGGTCATCTCGCGGTCCATGCCGATCCACCCGACGGTGAGCGAACTCGTGCCGACCTTGATGCAGCAGCTCAAGCCCCTGGATTAGGGTCTGTTGACGCGATTTGCCCGCCCGCGTTGTGGGAACCCGGCGCTGGGCTCAGTTCACCACCAGGCGCGGTGCCGCCTGGCTTGCCGCCACGCTGCCGATGACTGCGGCCCGGCCGAAGCCGTGGCGCTGGAAAACGGCCAGCACCTCGTCCACCGCATCGGGCGCACAGGACACCAGCAATCCGCCGCTGGTCTGCGGGTCGGTGAGCAGGGCCTTGTCCTCGGCGGCGAACGCGGCCGGCAGGACCACGTCGCTGGCATAGCTGGCCCAGTTGCGGCCGGAGGCACCCGTGACGAAGCCGCGGCCGGCAAGCTCGCGCACACCGGCCATCAGCGGCACGGCCGCCCAGTCCAGCCGCACCTCGCAACGTGCGCCGCGTGCCATCTCCAGGGCATGGCCGGCCAGGCCGAAGCCGGTGACATCGGTCAGCCCGTGCACGCCGGGCAGCGCCGCAAGGTCCGGACCCGGGGTGTTGAGTTGCGTGGTGGTGGCCACCATCAGGGCGTAGCCGGCGTCGTCGAGCTCGCCCTTTTTCAGCGCCGCCGACATCACGCCGACCCCGACGGGCTTGCCCAGAACGAGCCGGTCGCCGGGTCGGGCGCTCGCATTGCGCTTCACATGTTTCGGGTGCACCAGACCGAGCGCGACAAGGCCGTAGATGGCCTCCACGGAGTCGATGGTGTGGCCCCCGGCGATCGGAATGCCGGCCGTGCGGCACACCGACGCGCCGCCTTCGAGAATGCGGCCGATGGTTTGCGTGGACAGGACGTTGATCGGCATGCCGACCAGAGCCAGCGCCAGGATCGGGCGGCCGCCCATCGCGTAGACATCGCTGATCGCGTTCGCCGCGGCGATGCGGCCGAAGTCGAACGGGTCGTCGACGATGGGCATGAAGAAGTCGGTGGTGGCGATCAGCGCCTGCTCCGCGTTGAGCTGGTAGACCGCCGCATCATCGGAGGTCTCGATGCCGACGAGCAAGGCCGCCGGAATGGGCATGGCCGTCGTGCCCTTGAGGATGTCGGACAGCACGCCGGGCGCGATCTTGCAGCCGCAGCCGCCGCCGTGCGACAGCGAGGTCAGGCGGGGTTCGGTGGGGGTGGTGGGTGCGTTCATCGTCGAATTCCAGGAGTGGGTCAGGCCATCAAGGCAGCCACCAGGCCGTGCAAGCGGTTGCTCTCGGCTTCGGGAGAAAAAAGCGGCGCCCGCAGCGCGATGTGGCGCTGCAGGTTTTCGAGCATATCGGGATCGTCCCGGGCTCGCAGCAGCAGGGTCGCCAGTGCCGCGTCGTCGCCGACCGCGAAGGTTCCGCCATAGTCCTCGCCCAGCAGCCCGACATTGCCGTCGATGCGCGAAGCCAGCACCGGCGTGCCGCTGCGCATGGCTTCGATGACGGCATGGGCACCGCCTTCCATGCGGCTGGGGTGCACCAGGACATGCGCGGCCTGGATGCGCCGGCGCGTCGCCGCATGGGGCAGAGCCCCATGCCAGCGGTAGTTGGGCTGCGCGGCGGCCAGGGTGGCGGCTTCGGCACCCAGGACCGGATCGAGGGCTGCGCCGATGTGGTCGAAGCGGATGTCGGCGCGGCCGGCCAGCCGCCGCGCCGCACGCCAGTAGGTGCGCGGGTCTTTCTCGTCCCGCAGATGCCCCACGCTCAGCGCGCGCAGATGCCGGCGTGTTTTCGGCGGCGTACGCCGGGAGGCGCACGACTGCAACAACACGCGGCATTTGGCGCGCAGCTCCAGGGGCAGCCGCTCGGCGCCCAAGGCATTGAGCACCACCAGGATATCGGCGAGCTGCAGCGCAAGTTGGGCGCCGGCGTCGGTGTCGATGTCACGGTACAGATCGGTGCCGGTGAGCGTCAGCAGCAGCGGGCGTTGCGGATGGGCCTCGCGCCAGGCCGCCACCGATGCCGCCGAGCGGCGGGCGTGCAGCGCGATCATCAGCGCCTCGTCCCCGTGCGTCCATTGCGAGGCCAAGCGGATGCGATATGCTGGTCGCAGCATGGCCGCCCAGCGGTGCGCCGTCTGCCAGTTGCCGTTGTTGGCGTCCTGCAGCGCCGGTGTCACGATCACGATGGATTCACGATGCATGATGCAAGCCTAATGCTTCCGGCCTGCGCTGCGCGTCAGGGCGGCATCGACGCTCTGGCCGCCGCGTTGCAAGCCAGTCGGCACGACACGTTGACGACATTCGCTGCCTACGAACAGGCCTTGCCCGGCCTCGGCGTGCCGCTGCAGGCCGAACGCAACCCGCCGCTGTGGGAGCTCGGGCATGTCGGCTGGTTCCAGGACTACTGGCTGGCGCGCAATCCCGAGCGCCACCGTGGCGTGGCGGCCGACCCCGAGCGCGAGCGCAGCCAGGCCTTGCGGGCCAACGCCGACGCGCTCTACAACTCCAGCGTGGTGCCGCACGACGCGCGCTGGGAACTGCCCCTGCCCGACGCCGAGGCGACGCGCGAGGACCTGGCACGTCAACTGGCCGGCACCCTGGCGCTGCTGCGCGCAACCCGCGAGGGCAGCGACGACGCGCTGTACTTCTTTCGCCTGGCCCTGCTGCACGAGGACATGCACCACGAGGCCGCGCTGCACACCGCCCAGGCGCTGGGCATTGCTGTGGAAGATGCGCGCTGGCAGGCCGTCGCGTTGCCCAAGCCCCCGCCGCCCATCGGCATGCCGGCAGGGCCATGGCGCCTCGGCAGCGAAGCGGACGCCGGTTTCGTGTTCGACAACGAACGGCCGGCGCACGACGTCGCGCTGAGGGCCACGACGATCGATGCCCAGGTGGTTCGCTGGATCGAATTCCTGCCCTTCGTGGAGAGCGGCGGCTACGCCGACGCTTCCTGGTGGAGCGCTGCCGGCCGGCCCTGGCGCGCGCAGTTGCAGCCCGCCGCCCCGCGCTATCTGCGGCGCGCCGGCAGCCGCTGGCAGCAGTGGCGCCACGGCCAATGGCAGGCGCTGAACCCGGCCGAAGCCGCGTGCCACCTGACCTTCCACGAAGCCGAGGCCTGGTGCCGCTGGGCGGGCCGGCGCTTGCCGAACGAGGCCGAATGGGAGCGTGCCGCGGTGGCCCGGCCGGAGGCATTCCGCTGGGGCGACGTCTGGGAGTGGACGGCCAGCCCCTTCCAGCCGTATCCAGGCTTCGCGCCCCACCCCTATCGGGACTACTCGGCGCCGTGGTTCGACGACCGCCCGGTGCTGCGCGGCGCCTCCCGCATGACGCAGCCGCGCCTGCGCCATGCGCGCTATCGCAATTTCTTTCCGCCCCACCGCAACGACATCGCGGCGGGCTTTCGCAGTTGCGCCCGCTGACGGCGCCGGCAATCCAAGCTCGCCATCGCACCAGCGCATGAAGGCCGTCTGGCGAGTGACACCGTCGCCGCCCTGACCAGGTTCCAACCTGCGTCGATCGCACGCCGACGCCGGCTCCACCAGCAGATCGTCGCCGGCCGCTGCGCCAGCGACCAGCGGCCGACGACCGGCGCGTCACGCCAGTATTCAACTCCGGTTAACCTTGCGGCGATGCACACCATCCTCAAGGTTTCGAACCTGTCCAAGACATACGCCTCCGGCTTCGAGGCGCTCAAACACGTCCATCTCGACATTCGCCGTGGTGAGATCTTCGCCCTGCTGGGCCCCAACGGCGCCGGCAAGACAACGCTGATCAGCATCATCTGCGGCATCGTCAAGGCCAGCGCCGGCAGCGTGCTGGTGGACGGGCACGACATTGCACGCGACTACCGGGCATCCCGTTCCCTCATCGGCCTGGTGCCGCAGGAACTGACCACCGACGCCTTCGAATCGGTCTGGGCCACGGTCTCGTTCAGCCGCGGCCTGTTCGGCAAGCCCGCCCGTCCGGCCCACATCGAGAAGGTGCTGAAAGACCTCTCGCTCTGGGACAAGCGGCACAACCGGATCATGACCCTGTCGGGCGGCATGAAACGGCGCGTGCTCATCGCCAAGGCACTCGCCCACGAACCGCAGATCCTGTTCCTCGACGAGCCGACGGCCGGGGTCGACGTCGAGTTGCGGCGCGATATGTGGCAGCTGGTGCGCGAGCTGCGCGACTCCGGCGTCACGGTCATTCTCACCACGCACTACATCGACGAGGCCGAAGAGATGGCCGATCGCATCGGGGTCATGAGCAAGGGCGAGCTGATCCTGGTGAAGGACAAGGCCGAACTGATGCACGAGCTGGGCAAGAAGCAGCTCTGGCTGCAGTTGCAGCAGCCGCTGCAGCGGCTGCCCGCCGAACTGGCGATCTACCCGCTGGAGCTGTCGAGCGACGGCAGCGAGCTGACCTACACCTACGACACGCAGGACACGCGCATCGGCATCGTCGATGTCCTCAAGCATCTGGGCGAGGCCGGCATCCATTTCAAGGATTTGCGCACCACGCAGAGTTCGCTCGAAGACATCTTCGTGAACCTGGTCAGGGAGGAGGCATGAATCTGCACGCCGTCCGCGCGATCTACTTGTTCGAGATGGCACGCACCTGGCGGACCTTGATGCAAAGCATCGTTTCCCCGGTGATCTCGACCTCGCTGTACTTCGTCGTCTTCGGTGCCGCCATCGGCTCGCGCATGCCCACCGTCGGCGGCATCAGCTACGGCGCCTTCATCGTCCCGGGGCTGATCATGTTGTCGCTGCTGACGCAGAGCATCTCGAATGCATCCTTCGGCATCTATTTCCCCAAGTTCACGGGCACGATCTACGAGCTGCTGTCGGCACCCATCTCCACGATCGAGATCGTGCTGAGCTATGTCGGCGCGGCCGCGACCAAGTCCATCGTCCTCGGGCTCATCATCCTCGCCACCGCGGCGCTGTTCGTGCCGCTCCATGTCGAGCATCCATTCTGGATGCTGACGTTTCTGGTGCTCACGGCCACCACCTTCAGCCTGGTCGGCTTCATCATCGGCATCTGGGCCGATGGCTTCGAGAAACTGCAAATCGTGCCGCTGCTGATCATCACGCCGCTGACCTTCCTGGGCGGCAGCTTCTACTCCATCGACATGCTGCCTGCATTCTGGCGCACGGTGGCCTTGTTCAATCCGGTGGTCTACCTGATCAGCGGCTTTCGCTGGAGCTTCTACGGCCTGGCCGATGTC
>JAJZDV010000070.1 GCA_021846025.1 Pseudomonadota bacterium | reverse complement strand
GCCGAAATGAAGTCGAGCGATTGTTTCGGCGACTCAAGGGCTTTCGTCGCATCTTCTCGCGGTTCGAGAAACTTGATGTCATGTTCCTCGGATTCATCAGCTTCGCGTTGATCGCCGACGGTCTCCGGTTGTGTTAACACGCCCTAGGCGAATTGCGCGGATCCCCGAGACGCAGCGAACCCCTGGAGGCGCTCAAAGCATTGCAGATCAGGCCACGACGACTGCGGCAGCGCCATTGGCACGCGGCTCAATGACGCCGATGCGCATGCAGATCTCTCCCGTCGCTCGCAGACGCTGCAACACCACGTCAGCATCAGCCGCCGCCACCACCAGCACATAGCCGATTCCGCAGTTGAAGGTGCGCAACATTTCAGCCTCAGGAATGCCGCCCACTTGCTGCAGCCAGTCGAACACTTCCGGCTGGCGCCAAGCCTTGCGTTCCAGCACGCATTGCAGGGCTGCGGGGAGCACGCGCGGGATGTTCTCGACCAGACCACCTCCAGTGATATGGGCCATGGCTTTGACTTCGAATGTCTGCAAAAGCTCCAGCACGGGTTTGCAGTAGATGCGCGTGGGCATCATCACCGCGTCGCGGAACGGACGCCCGTCGAGATGCTGCGGCAGTCGCCCGGCAGCGCGCTCGATCACCTTGCGCACCAGCGAATAGCCGTTGGAATGGATGCCACTGGAAGCCAGGCCGAGCACCACGTCGCCGGCCAGCACATTCTGTCCGGAAATCAGCCGGCTCTTCTCCGCTGCGCCCACACAAAAACCGGCGAGATCGTATTCACCCGCGGGATACATGCCAGGCATCTCGGCTGTTTCGCCGCCGATCAAGGCGCAGCCAGCCTGTTCGCAACCCTGAGCGATACCGCCCACAACTTGTGCGGCGACGCCCACTTCCAGTTTGCCGCAGGCAAAGTAGTCGAGAAAAAACAGCGGCTCGGCGCCTTGCACCAGCACATCATTCACACTCATGGCGACGAGATCGATGCCCACCGTATCGTGCCGATTCCACTCGAAAGCCAGGCGCAATTTGGTCCCGACGCCATCGGTACCTGAAACCAGTACCGGCTCGCGATAGCGTTGAGGCACCTCAAACAAGGCGCCGAAACCACCAATACCAGCCAGGACGCCTTCGCGCATGGTGCGTGCGGCCAGGGGTTTGATGGCGTCGACCAGAGCGTCTCCGGCGTCGATATCGACCCCGGCATCACGGTAAGTCAGGCTGGTTTTTGGCATGGTTCGGGGTGGAGTTTGTCGACTCCGACTGGCGTCGGGTCTGCACATAAAATGAGGAACTCATTCTAGGTGTGAGGCCAACATGGCCGGTCTGCACGCCTGCACGCCAGCCCCGAGCCCGAGCGGTCAGCCAGCTCTGCAACAGGCCATCGACGCACGGCGCATCCACTTCGACGTCTCCAAAACACCTCTCCGCAGTGCAACTCTCCGAAACCAACAAGGTTCGCTTGATCTGGGCCGCCTTCATTCTCGGCGCCCTTTGGCTGGCTTCGCTGCTCGGGCCCGTGCTCATGCCCTTCTTGGTGGCCATGACGCTGGCCTATGGGCTGCATCCCGCGGTCGAAAGGCTGTGGCGCTGGCGCATTCCCAGGCCCGTTGGTGCGGCCTTGGCCATCGTCCTGCTGAGCGTGGTGCTGGTCGGCATCGGCAGTCTGATCGTGTCCGTGCTCACCAGCACCCTGCCCCAACTGCAGCAGCAGGTGCCTTCACTGCTCGCGGCGATGAACAGTTGGCTGAGCGCGCAGGCCGCGAGGCTGGGGTTCCAGACCACCTTCGACCTGACCAGCTACAAGCATCTGCTGACGCAATCTTTGTCGGGCAACCCAGCACGTTGGGCCTCGCAAATCCTGAGCACGGCAAGAACCGGAGGCAGCACGCTGCTCATCGTCTTGGGCAATCTCATCCTGATTCCGGTGCTGACATTTTATTTTCTGCTCGACTGGCGCAGTCTGATGCAGCGCAGCTACAGCCTGGTTCCGCTGCATCGGCGTGACACCCTGCAAGCCTTTTTGAACGAGTGCGACAGCATCCTGGGCCGATATGTTCGCGGCCAGGTTTCCGTCATGCTGCTCCTGGCCGCGTACTACGCCATCGCCTTGGCACTCGCCGGGTTTCAGCTCGGCTTGCCGATCGGTGTCTTCACCGGCCTCGCGGTGTTTGTGCCCTATGTCGGCTTTGGCCTGGGACTGCTTCTCGCCTTGCTTGCAGGCGCCTTGCAATTTCAGAGCTTCTACGCAATCTGGGCTGTGGCCGTGGTGTTCGGCATCGGCCAACTGGCGGAAAGCATGATCATCACGCCCAGGTTGCTTGGAGGACAAATCGGTCTGCATCCGCTCCTGGTGCTGTTTCTTTTGCTGGCGTTTGGACATCTGTTCGGTTTCGTCGGTGTTCTGCTCGCCTTGCCCGCCGGCGCTCTGCTGCAAGTCATCGTGCGCCATGCTCTGGCCTGGTACCGAGAAAGCACCTTGTTTCTGCGCGGATGAGCATGGGCCTCGAGCACCACACGAGCCGGCAACTCCTTCTGGCCCTGCATTGGGATGACGCCCCAACCCTAGAAGGCTTCGAACTGGGTGAAAACGGCCTGGCATTCGAAGCCCTGAGCAAACTCCTGGCTACTCGCGAGGGTGGTGCGATGTATTTATGGGGGCCGCCAGCGAGCGGCAAAAGCCACCTGCTGCGCGCTGCCTGCCGCTCGGTGCAGCAAGAAGGAAGATGGGCGCTGCACCTCACGGCGCAGAGCCCGCCATCGCACTGGCCTGCGCTCGACGCCTTCACGCGCTTCGGCTCCGGGGCCCTGCTCGCGGTGGACGATGTGCAGGACTGCACCGCCTGGCAGCAAGACCTGCTGTTCGGCCTTTTCAACGCTGCACGCCAGTTCAACGTTGCGTTTCTGGCTGCAGGCAACGCCCCGCCGGCACAACTCCAACTGCGCGCCGATGTCCGCACACGGCTGGCCTGGGGCCTGGCTCTGGGGCTTGCGCCACTGGACGATGCAGGCAAACAGCGCGTGCTGCAACGTCTGGCCGCAGCGCGTGGCTTTGAACTGCGCGAGGATCTCAGCCGTTATATTCTGAGCCACCATGCGCGCGACATGGCTTCGCTGGTCGAACTTGTCACTCGGCTCGACGCTTATGCCCTGCAGCATGCCCGGCCCACCAGCATTCCCCTGCTCAAATCCATGCTGAACCGGGCTGAGTGCAGCCCTCTTCCCAAGACCTGAGCGACCCTGCATGTCCAACCGCAATCTGGCGCTGTTCGACCTGGACAACACCCTCATTCCATTCGACTCGGACCATGCCTGGGGCGAATTCTGTGTGCAACTCGGCTGGACCGACGGCGAACAATACCGCTTGACCAATGACCGCTTCTACGGCCAATACCGCGCGGGAACGCTCGACCTCGACGCCTATCTGCGCTTCTCTCTCGGCCCACTGGTCGGCCGCTCGCCAGCTGTGTTGAAACAGGCCCAAGCGCAGTTCATGCAGCAAATTGTGCTGCCGCAAATCCGCCCGCAAGCGCTCGAACTTGTGCACAAACACCAGCATGCCGGTGACCTGTGCTGCATCGTCACCGCCACCAACGATTTCGTCACCCAGCCCATTGCGGCCGCTTTCGGCGTGCCGCACCTCATCGCGGTCCAGACCGAGCGCAACCCGGATGGCGGCTACACCGGCGCCTGGTGCGGAATTGCCTCGTTTCGCGACGGCAAGGTCACGCGTACGACGCAGTGGCTGGCATCCCAAGGCCTGGACTGGCAGAGTTTTGACCAGACCTGGTTCTATTCGGACTCCATCAACGACCAGCCCCTGCTCGACCGTGTGAGCCACCCCGTCGTGGTTCACCCCGACCCCCTTCTTGCCAAACTCGCCCAAACCCGAGGCTGGCCCGTCCTCGAACTGTTTCCATGATCCGCAAACTCATCTCCCGTCTGCTCGGCAAAAAATCCGCAACGGCCAAGGCCGAGGGCAGGCGACTCGAAATCGCACGACCACAACACGGGATTGACGCCACACGCCTGCCGAATTCAGCGCTCACCGTCGTCCGCACCTTGCAACAGGCCGGATTTGAGGCCTACATCGTCGGCGGCGCGGTGCGCGACCTGCTGCTGGGCCTCAAACCGAAGGATTTCGATGTTGCCACCAACGCCACGCCCGAGCAGGTCAAGCCCCTCTTTCGACGCGCCTTTCTCATCGGCCGGCGCTTCCGTATCGTGCATGTGATGTTCGGGCGCGAGATCATCGAGGTCTCCACCTTCCGCGCCACGCTGGACACGCAGGTCAGCGCCACGGTGGAAGGTGACGAACGCAACACCCGCGGCCTCGCCGGCAAGCACCACGCGGTGGATGCCAGCGGTCGCGTCTTGCGCGACAACGTCTGGGGCCCGCAGGATCAGGACGCCGCGCGTCGTGACTTTACCGTCAACGCCCTTTATTTCGACCCCACGCGTGACATCGTCGTCGACTACCACCACGGGCTGCGCGATCTCAAGGCTCGCACCCTGCGCATGATTGGCGACCCCGCCATGCGCTACCGGGAAGACCCGGTGCGGCTGCTGCGGGTGGCGCGCTTCGCAGCCAAGCTCGGCTTCACCATCGACCCGGCGACGCGCGCGCCGATCGCCGACCTGGCCGAATTGCTGCGCAACGTGCCCTCGGCACGCTTGTTTGACGAAACCATCAAGTTGTTGCAAACCGGGCACGCCCTGGCCTCGCTGGAGCAACTCCGCACGCTCGGCCTGCATCAGGGTCTGCTGCCACTCATAGAACTGGCGCTTAACCAGCCCCACGGCGAAGCGTTTGTGCTGGCCGCATTGCGCGATACGGATGCCCGCATCGGCGAGGGCAAGACCGCGAGCCCCAGCTTCCTGTTCGCATGCCTGCTGTGGCCACAGGTCAATAACCGTTGGTCAGAGTTACAGACCGAAGGGCTGCCAGCCATTGCGGCACTCGACACAGCGGCCGACGAAATCATCGCCGCCCAAGCTGAACGTCTCGCCATCCAGCGCCGTATTGCAGTGGACATGCGCGAAATCTGGTCGCTTCAGCCACGCCTTGCACGCCGTACACCGCGCTACGCCAACAGCGCCCTGGATCATCCGCGCTTTCGCGCTGCCTACGACTTCTTATGCTTGCGCGCGCAAACCGGCGACGCCGATCCCGAACTGGCCAACTGGTGGCAACGCTTTCAGCATGCCGACGAAGCCGAACGCGCAGCACTCATCGAGCAAGCCGGCCGATCCAGCACCGAACTCACCCAGCGCAAACGCAGACGGCGCAAAAAACCAGTGGCAGGCAGCGCCCCGGCGTCCGGTGGTGGGTCTGATTCAGTCGGCTGAATCGCGGTGCCGAGCGCGTCCAGCCTGACGCCAGTCCTCGCGCCCGACGTGGCCCTGGTCGGCCTGGGCGCCAATCTTGGCGATGGCGCTGCGACACTGGCCACGGCACTCGGTGCTTTGCGGGACCTCGCCGATTGCCAGTTACTGCGGCAGTCCAGCCTGTATCGCAGTGCACCGGTAGACGCCAAGGGCCCGGATTACTGGAATGCGGTTGCGGTCGTGCGCTGCGCGTTGACACCGTGGCAATTGCTGCAGCAACTCCATCGCATTGAATGTCGCCACGGCCGTCAGCGCCCGGCTGGCCAGCACAACGCCCCGCGCACCCTGGACCTCGACCTGCTCCTGTTCGGCCAACAGACCATCCAAGACGCAGCCCTCACATTGCCTCACCCGCGCATGCACCAGCGCGCCTTCGTGCTGGTGCCGTTGGCCGAAATCTGGCCCGACTGCGTCTTGCCCGACGGCGAGCCTTTGCAACACGCGGCGCAACGTCTGTTGACTGCCGGGCAAGCACTGGAGCTTGCCGGCCCCTTGGCGCCCATGCCTGCGAATCGACCTCAGCCTGGCTGAAAGTAATGCTGCAGGCCAAAAGCCAGGGCACCCATCAAGGCCGCCGTGCCGATCAGCAGAGCAAACACCACCACCAGCACGGCACCCCAGCCGCTGCTGGAATACCGGCCCGAGCCAACGTTCCACCTTGCATCCCAGCGGGCATCGGAGGTCAGTCCGATGAGCAAAGCCTGAGACAGCGCCACTCCGACGATCAGGCCCAGCAGAGGAAGCGCAATCTCGGCGATGACGTCGTTTTCACCAAAATCCACGAATCGCGCCACACCCCAGACTCCCGCCGCGAACAGGGGCAGATGCAACCAGCCGAGCACATCACGCCAGCCCCGGAGGTAAAAGCGGTGGGCGCCAACGACACCGAACAACAAGGCCAGGGTTGCCGCGCGTGTTTTGGACTTGAACGTCTTGGTCATGGTGTCGAGTTTCGAGCGCGGCTCGTCAGCCTGCAGGAAGACAATCGTCAAGCGCCATGCGTTGGAGGATCGGTTGCGCCAGGGCCAAGTGCTTTTTGCATCATGACCACATCCAACCATCGACCAAATTTCCAGCCGACTGCGGGCATCAGGCCACCCCGAGTGAAGCCGTGGCGCAAGTGCAGGGCGATGGAACTCTCGTTGGCCGAATCGCCGATCACGGCCAGCAACTGGCGCGCGCCTTGCGCTTCGCAAGCCAGCAGCAACTGTTGCAGCAAGGCCGAACCCAGACCCTGGCCACGCTGCAGCGCATCGACATACACCGAATCTTCCAGTGTCCAGCGGTACGCTTCACGCTCGCGAAACCAGTTGGCATAAGCAAAGCCAGCGACATCTCCACCGCGCTCTGCCACCAGCCAAGGCAAGCCACGCTGCATCACGCGTTGCAGACGCTGGAGCATGTCCACTTCATCGGGCGGCTGTATCTCGAAGGTTCCAGTTCCGCACAAGACATGATGACGATAAATGCGGGTGATCGCAGCAACATCAGCCTCTCCAGCCGGGCGAATCAAGGCCGTCTTCGAGTCGTTCATGGCTGTGGCTGAATCCAGTCCGCTTAGTTCGATATAATGGCAAGTTTACCGGCTTTGACTGCTTTGTCCTTTCCAGGGCCCTGCCAGAGCGCATCCGGCTCAGAACCTGACACCACCCCAGACTCAGCTATCGGTAGTTGGCCAACTTTACGGTGTGCAGCGCGCCGCGCTTGCCAGTTGCAGGAATCTGCAGCCCAACCCATTCGTGCATTCGTCCATCATCCCAGATCCCTCAGGAATTCAAGCAATGGTCGTCATTCGTCTTTCTCGCGCCGGTGCCAAAGGGCGCCCGTTTTATCACATCGTGGCCACCGATTCGCGCAATCGCCGGGATGGCCGTTACCTTGAGCGCTTGGGCTTCTACAACCCCGTTGCTCGCGGCCTGGAGCAACCCCTGCGCATCGAAATCGAGCGCCTGAACTACTGGGCCGGCGTCGGTGCGCAACTCTCCCCCACCGTTGTGCGTCTGGTCAAGCAGTCCAAACAATCTCCGGCTCCGGTTCAAGCCGCGGCTTGATAGGCTGCGGTGAATCCTGAGCACGCTCAGGATTCACCGCGTTGCCCGGCTGCTTTTGTTGCTCAGGTTGCCATCATCCAACACCGCAAGCGGACCGCTTGCGGTGTTTTGTTTTGCGCCATGTCCCCATCCGCTTCCACAGACCCTAAACCGCCGTCGACTGACCGATCGGAAAGCCCCTCTGACTGGCCCGAGGGGCTGATCCAGGTCGGCCGTGTGCTGGATGCATGGGGCACGCAGGGTTGGTTGAAAATCGCGCCTGAATCGAGTGCGCCTGCCGTCCTTCTGAAGACGTCTCACTGGTGGCTGCAATCACCGCAGGGACGCCCTGTCCAAAGGGAGCAGCGCGCCGTGCGCCTGGCGCGGCGTCACGCACAATCGGTGGTGGCTTCGCTCGACGGCACCACCACACGCAACCAGGCCGAATGCTTTCGCGGTTGGATCATTTATGCCCGCCGCGAAGACTTCCCTCCGGCACGTGACGATGAGTATTACTGGGTCGACCTCATCGGATGCACCGTCCTTAACCGCGAAGGCATGCACCTCGGAACGGTCAGCGGGTTGCTCGATAACGGCGCCCAGGCCGTGCTGCAACTGCACACTGCGGACCCAGGCAAGCACCATGAAAGGCTGATTCCATTCGTCGATGCCTACATCGTTGAGGTGGATCTTGCCGCGCGGCGCATCGTGGCCGACTGGCTACCCGAGTACGACTGACCCCGCCCGACGCCGCAGGCCATGCCACGATTCGATGTACTGACCCTGTTCGACAGCTATTTCGAGCCGCTGCGTACGCAAGGCATCTGCCGCCGGGCTTTCGATTCGGGCGCGATGCAGCTCAAGACCTGGAACCCACGCGGCTACGCCACCGATACCCACCACACCGTGGACGATCGCCCCTACGGTGGCGGCCCGGGCATGGTGATGCTGGCGGAGCCGCTGGAGCAAACACTGGCTGCGGCCCAGGCGGCACGCCGGGAGGTTGGCTTGGCCCCGGCACCGGTCGTGTTGTTTACTCCCACGGGCGCCGCACTCACCCAACAGCACGTCAAACAATGGGCAGCCTCTGCTGGCGCGGTGTTGGTGTGCGGGCGCTATGAGGGCGTCGACCAGCGCTTCATTGACCGAAACGTGAGTGTTGAAATCAGTTTGGGCGACTACGTCCTGTCGGGCGGGGAAATTGCGGCCATGGTGTTGCTCGATGCCGTAGCCCGGCTGCTGCCCGGCGTGCTGGGCTGCGCCGAATCGGCCTCCCAGGACAGCTTCTCCGACGGCCTTCTTGATTGCCCCCACTACACACGCCCACCCGAGCACGCCGGCATGGCCGTGCCTGAACCGTTGCTGTCGGGCGATCATGCCCGCATCGCCCGTTGGCGCCGCGACCGCATGCTGGCGCTCACGCAAACGCGCAGGCCAGAACTGATCGTCATCCTGCGCCAGCAAGGCCGCCTGAGCAAGCGTGATGAAGATGCGCTCTCGAATTTGGACTAAAATACGAAGTTTTTCGATCCTCTGCTGCCCGCACAACAGCCAAACGCCAACCTCGACCCTTGGCTTTGCACCCCCTTCCAAAGCGGCCGCAAGATCCTTGGAGCCTCCATGAGCAGTCATCTGATTCAGCAACTCGAACAGGAAGAAATCCAGCGCCTCACCCAGGGCAAGACCATTCCTGATTTCGCCCCCGGCGACACGGTGATCGTCAGCGTCAACGTCGTCGAAGGCACCCGCAAACGTGCCCAGGCCTACGAGGGTGTCGTCATTTCCAAACGCAACCGCGGCTTGAATTCCAGCTTCATCGTCCGCAAGATTTCATCCGGCGAAGGCGTTGAGCGGACTTTCCAGCTCTACTCGCCGGCGATTGCGGCAATCGAGGTCAAACGCCGCGGCGATGTGCGTCGTGCCAAGCTGTATTACCTGCGTGGCCGTACCGGCAAGTCGGCGCGTATCAAGGAAAAACTGGCTTGAGCTGCCCGTCTGCGCGAGCAAAACCGATCGCGACGCACGACGTCGCGATCATCAGCAAACAGCCGGCGCTTGCCGGCTGTTTGCTTTGGTCCATCCGATGACCGTCACGCCGCCATCACGTCCACCGTTCGACCCGGAACAGGTTCCCCTGAGTCCCGCCGAGCCTGGCATGCCCGCGGTCGATCCCGCTCTTTTGCAGACCCACTGGCTGCGATCGCGCTTCGCTCAGACTCCGTCCTGGCGGCCCGAAGTCTTTGAGGACGATCGGATCGGCCAGCGTGCCATATTGCGCGATGCGTCGGTCCTGATCCCGCTGATCGCACGGCCAAAGGGCATGCAACTCCTGCTCACCCGCCGCACCGCCAACCTGCATGTCCACCCGGGGCAGATCAGCTTTCCTGGCGGCAG
This sequence comes from Pseudomonadota bacterium, assembly GCA_021846025.1. Classification (GTDB taxonomy): domain Bacteria; phylum Pseudomonadota; class Gammaproteobacteria; order Burkholderiales; family Burkholderiaceae_C; genus Thiomonas_A. Next base: position 5,549 of record JAJZDV010000070.1, on the reverse strand, counting down.
CCGCGACGCAGGAGATACCAGTGCCTTGCACACGGCTCTGCGTGAGGCCGAGGAGGAAATCGGACTTCAGTCGGCATGGGTCGAGCCACTGGGATCCATGCCCACCTACGTCACCATCACGGGCTATGCCGTCACACCCGTGGTCGGGATGGTCGATCCTCGGGCGCCGCTACACGCTCAGGCCAGCGAGGTGGCTGAAGTGTTCGAGGTGCCGCTGGCGTTCCTGATGAATCCGGCCCACCATGAGTTACGCACCTGGGATGCTCACACCGGGCTCGGCACCCCGCCGACGCTGCCCAACCCTGGGCGGCGCAGCTTTTATGCCATGCCTTGGACCAGCCCCGACGGACAGCGTTATTTCATCTGGGGTGCCACCGCAGCGATGATCCGCAACCTCTACCGGCTGCTCATCGCTTAGCATCCCATCATGGCTTTTTTCTCCGTCTTGCTCGCTCTGCTGCTGGAGCAAATCAAACCCCTGGGACGCCTGAGTGTTGTTTACGGCGCCCGAAAATCGCTTGCCGACTTCGCAGCCCGCAATTTCGATGCTGGCGAGCGTCGACATGGGCTTGCAGCCTGGTTCATCGCCGTGCTGCTGCCAGCCCTGCTGTCCTTGCTCATCTATTGGGCGGCGCTGCGCTTGAACATCCTGCTGGCCTTCGCCTGGAATGTGGTCGTGCTGTACTTCACGCTCGGATTTCGCCAGTTCAGCCATTACTTCACCGATATTTCCGATGCGCTCAGTCACGGCGACGTGGCCGGTGCACGCGCCATCTTGAAGCAGTGGAAAGCACTCGACACCGTGGAGATGTCGGCTGACGACGTCACGCAGCAAACGATCGAACATGCGCTCGTCGCGGCGCAACGCTACGTGCTCGGCGTGTTCTTCTGGTTCCTGCTGCCCCTGGGTCCAGCCGGTGCCGTGCTCTACCGTATGGCCGAGTACACGGCAGGCAAGTGGAATGCCGCCGGTTCCGATGCCAGCCCCTGGCTGCGTGATTTTGCCGATCAGGCTTTCCATGTTCTTGACTGGCTCCCAGCGCGGCTGACGGCAGCTGGCTACGCGGTCGTGGGCAATTTCGAAGAGGCCGTGGACCGCTGGCGCCACTACGCACGCCTGTGGCCTGATAGCAATACCGGGGCCATGCTGGCTTCGGCAGCTGGAGCCGTGGGTATCCGCCTCGGTGCAACGGCCCTCAGTTCAATACCGGAACCGGGTGAACAGGCTTGGGCCAGCGCCATCGATCCCGAAGCTCAGCCTGCTGCACAACAAGCCCAGATGCCAGGCGACATCCCCACGCCCGCACACCTGCGCAGCGTGGTGGGACTGGTGTGGCGTTCCGTGTTGTTGTGGATGTTGCTGCTGGCGGTGGTCACCATCACCATGTGGGTGTCATGAACAACGCCAGCAGGCCGGTCCATCGGCCTGCCAAGATTGCAAATCACCCAGCCGATCTGCAATCTACTGGAGATTACGTGGCTGAAAGCGAAAAGCCTCGATTCGTGCAGGTGGCAAGTTACGCCAGACGAGATGCGCTTGATCGCGCTCGAAGCCATGGGCCATGTTCTGGTAGCTGCCGCGCAAGGCGTAGCTGAACTGGATGAATACCGTGCCAGGCCCTGAAATGATCGCAACCTGATCCAAAATCTGCCTCACCACCGGCCTGGGCAGGCTGCGCAGGGGCAAACTGGAGACGACAGCACGGACCGGCTGGCTCAAGACTTCGAAATGACTCAGATGCATGGCGTCACCCTGGATGAGATGCACGCCGGGAAAGCGCTTGGCGAGATGGGCCGACAGTGCCGCGGAGCGCTCGACAAGAACCAAGTCCCGGGCCGAAACACCGTGGTTCAACAAAGCGGCTGTGACTGCCCCTCCCCCAGGGCCAAGCTCAACGACCACACCTTCCCCGCCGGGAACGAGACTGGCCATGCGCCTGGCCAGAAATGGGGAACTGGGACAGATGGCACCGATCTGACGCGGGTTGCGGACGAACTCACGCATGAAACGCCAATAGCCGGCGGCATGTTTGTTCAATGACTGCTCGTTCGCCTCATTCATGCTGGGTTATCGTGGCTGCCGGTGGTGCCGTTTGCGGCAGCGGAAGTGGTTGATGGAGTTCAGTTTAGCGATGCTGACTTAGGCCAAGGTTGAATCAGGCCCGAACCTTCGCAATCGACCGTCCAGTCACGCCCCAGAATTGGCCAACCAGGCCAGGCTGGGACGTGATGAAGACATCAAACCGAGCGCACCAACCACGCGTTCACGCGCCGGACGTAGGCGGCCGGATCCTCCGGCATGCCCCCCTCGGCCAGCAGCGCCTGGTCAAACAGAATGTGAGCCAGATCGTCGAACACCTGGGCTTGATCTGCGCCGTTCTGCTCGGACGCCGTTTTCCCCATCTCGCTCTCCAGTCGCCTGACCAGAGCATGCGCGGGATTGATTTCTAGAATCGGCAGCGACTTCGGCGCCGCCTGTCCAGCCTGACGCAGCAACCGTGCCAGATGGCCGCTGACCTCGCCGTCTGCAGCCACAAGACAGGCCGGCGACTCCACCAAGCGGGTGCTGATACGCACGTCTTGCGCCACGCCTTGGAGGGCAGTCTTCATGCGGGCCAGTAAATCCTGATGGACTTGCGCCGCTTCCTCGGCTTGTTTTTTTTCTCCCTCGTCCTGCAGGGCGCCAAGGTCGGCGCCGCCCCGGGCTACGGACTGCAGCGGCTTGCCCTCAAACTCGGTCAGGCTGCCGAGCAGCCACTCGTCGACCCGGTCGGTCAGGAGGAGGACCTCCACACCCTTGCGTTTGAACACTTCGAGTTGCGGACTGGAGCGAGCCGTGCGCAGGTTGTCGGCGGTGATGGTGTAGATGGCGGTTTGCTCGGGCTTCATGCGAGCGACATAGTCGGCCAGGCTCACCGCTTGCGCATCCCCGTCATGCGCCGTCGAGGCGAAGCGCAGCAACTTGGCCAGTCGTTCGCGGTTGGCAAAGTCTTCGCCCACGCCCTCTTTGAGCACTTGGCCGAACTCTTGCCAGAATTTAGCGTATCTGTCGCGCTGAGCCGCATCGTCACCGGTTGCCATGTCTTCCAGCAACGTGAGCACACGCTTGGTGCAACCATCTCGAATTGCACGAATATCGCGGCTTTCCTGCAGCAATTCACGCGAAACATTCAGCGGCAAGTCGGCACTGTCCACCACCCCGCGAACGAATCGCAAATAAGTGGGCAGCAAGCTCGAAGCGTCGTCGAGAATGAACACACGCTTGACATAAAGCTTGATGCCTGCGCTTTGCTCGCGGTTCCAGAGGTCGTAAGGCGCTTTCGACGGAACATAGAGCAATTGGGTGTATTCGCTTCGACCCTCGACGCGGTTATGGGTCCAAGCCAGCGGTACGTCACTGTCGTGCGCGATTTGCTTGTAAAAATCGATGTATTGCTCGTCCGTGATCTCCGTTTTCGGCCGAGCCCAAAGTGCCGCAGCCTTGTTGATCTGTTCCCAGACGTCCAGCACCTCGTCTTGGCCTTTCTCTTGGTTCCATTCGCGCTTGCGCATTTCAATTGGCAAGGAAATATGGTCCGAATAGCGGCTGATGATGCTTTTAAGCTTCCAGTTGGATAGCAGATCATCGAATTTGTGATCATCATCCTCGGCCCGCAGGTGCAAAATCACATCCGTGCCGCGCGGCTCGCGGTTGATGGTCTCGACACTGAACTCGCCCGTGCCTTCGGAGGACCAGCGCACCCCCTGCTCGGCGGTCATGCCGGCGCGCCGGCTTTCAACGGTGATGCGATCGGCGACGATGAAACCCGAGTAGAAGCCCACGCCGAACTGTCCGATCAGGTTGGCATCGGCCTTGCGCTCCTGGCCGATCTTCAGCATGAACTCGCGCGTGCCGGACTTGGCAATGGTGCCGAGATGATCGATAGCATCCTGCAGGCTCAGGCCGACGCCGTTGTCGCTCACCGTGAGGGTGCGCTTGGCGGCGTCGAAATCCACCCGGATGCGCAACTCGCTCTGCCCCTCCCACAGCGCCGCGTCGTCCATGGCGAGGTAGCGCAGTTTGTCACAGGCGTCCGAAGCGTTGGAGACGAGTTCACGCAGAAAAATGTCGCGATTCGAGTAGAGCGAATGCGCCACCAGATGCAGCAATTGCCTCACCTCGGCCTGGAAAGTGTGCGTGTGACTGCCGGACTGAGGGGTGACGGTTGAAGTGGTGTCGAGGCTCATGATGGGGATGGTATCCAGCGAAGATTGTGGAGGAAGTGGTCGTGCAGAAATCGATTGGGCCAGCATGTCGTCCTGGCGACCATGCGTCCAATCCAGAAACATGGATAACCAAATTGGGGCGGTGTGCTCGCTTTTCAAGATCACTGCAGCGTTGAACGCTAGTCCCCGCTCTTCGCCCCGCGCACCTCTAGCCAGGCGGCCAGTCGCGGCAAGGCTGCGAGCGCATTGGCGGTCGTGATGCTGGCTGTCTGTCCAGTCGACCATCCCCGCAATGCCGCCAAAGTTTGAGCAATGCGTGGTAACTCAGCCGGCGTATTCGGTTGGGACTTCTCCGAACGGACCAACCATTGCGGAGGAATATCCGGGGCATCGGTTTCAAGCACCAGGCTGGAGTCGGGCAACTGCGCCGCCAGGCGGCGAATGTTCAACGCCCGCTCGAAGGTCATGGCGCCACCAAAACCGAGTCTGAAACCCTGAGCGATGAACATCTCGGCCTGCTGCCGGCTCCCGTTGAACGCATGTGCAATGCCACCCAAGCCGGTCTGCGCCCATCTGAGTTTGCGCAGACCGGCAAGCAAGGCATCTTGCGATTTGCGCACATGCAACAACACCGGAAAACCCAGTTCGTGCGCCAACTTGAGTTGTTGCTCGTACCACCAGAGCTGACGACTGTGGTAAGGCTGCGGGACCGAAAAATCCAGTCCGATCTCGCCGATCGCAACGCACTGCGGATCGTCCCTCGCCTGCAGCAACACTTGGCGCAGTCGGGAGAGATCGGCCTCGTGCACACGGTCCACAAACAAGGGGTGAACTCCCAGCGCATAGACCTGTCCACTGGCATGGGCCAAGTCGCGCACAACGGCGAAATTGCCTGGCTCCACCGCTGGAATCACCACGCTGTGCACGCCCGCCGCGTCAGCCTGGGTGAGTATCTGGCTAGGATCACCTCCGAACTCAGCGGCGTCCAGATGGGCGTGAGTATCAATCCAGTTCATCTGAAATGCGAAGTTGATTCCTTGTTGGCCCAGGTGTGCCCTGCGCAAAAGCCCATCCATGGCGACCGACGGCCATTGCCCGACTGCGCCGCAGGGGGCAACAGCACCGTGTTGTGGAGTTTGGCGAATGTTCGTTCAGGTTGCTCGAATCTGGATTTTGCAATCTCCGCATGGCGGGTCAACCGCTATGCAATAATGTCAGGCTACGCTTTGTGGCAAAACTGCGCTGCAAACGGGAGACGTGACCGAGTGGCCGAAGGTGCTCCCCTGCTAAGGGAGTATGTGCCAAAAGCGCATCAAGGGTTCGAATCCCTTCGTCTCCGCCAA
>JAJZDV010000069.1 GCA_021846025.1 Pseudomonadota bacterium | reverse complement strand
GATCTCCACGATCTGGACGCCCGGACCGGCTGAGCCATCCGAGCCCGCTCAACGCTGACCCGCAACACGGCCGAGCCTGCCCCAAGCCACCTGCCATGCCCGATCGACATGCTCCTGATGGGGTGTCCCGTCGCCGGACCTTGACCTGGCTGGGCGCGGCGGCCGGGTGCGGCGCGCTTGGCCCCCGGGCGGGTGGCGTGGCCGCAGCCTGGGGCGATGTGGCGCCGCCATCCCTCTCAAAACCACAGTCGCAGGCCGAGCCAGTGCCTGCGGGCCCGAAGCCGCGCGTGACAGCTTTCGCCTCTGGCCTGACCTACCCCTGGGGATTGGCGGTGCTGCCCGACGGTCGCGCCCTGTTGAGCGAGCGCCCGGGTCGCCTGCGCCTGGTCGGCGGTGACGGCAGCCTGTCGGCGGCAATTGCCGGCATCCCCACGGTGGACGCACGTGACCAGGGCGGCCTGCTCGACATCGCTGCCGATCCCGATTTCCGGAACAACCGTCGCCTTTATTTCAGCTTTGCCGAGCCTGGCAAGGGTGCCGAAGCCGGCCTGAACGGCACCGCGGTGGCGCGTGGCGTCCTGAGCGCCGACGCCACGCGTCTGTCCGAGGTTCAAGTGATCTTCCGCCAGACGCCGAAGGTGGACAGCACCGCGCACTTCGGTTCGCGCCTGGTTTTCGCCCGCGACGGTTCGCTCTTCGTCACCTTGGGGGAACGCTCCAGTCGGCGCGACGAGGCGCAGAACCTGGCCAACACCCTGGGCAAGGTGGTGCGCATCCGCAGCGACGGCAGTGTGCCGGCGGACAACCCATTCGTCGGCCGGGCCGGCGCCATGCCGACGATCTGGAGTCTGGGCCACCGCAATGTGCAGGGTGCTGCCATTCACCCCGAAACCGGCGAACTGTGGACCTGCGAACATGGCCCGCAGGGCGGTGACGAGGTCAACATCGACCGGGCAGGGCACAACTTCGGCTGGCCACGCATCTCCTTCGGTTGCGCCTACGGCACACCGGTGGGCGACTGCACGCCGGTGGGCGGGGCCAGTGCCGCACCCGGCCTGGATCAGCCACTGACCACCTGGGTTCCCACCTCCATCGCCCCCAGCGGCATGGCGTTCTACACCGGCAGCATGTTCCCGCAATGGCACGGCAGCCTGTTCATCGGCGCGCTGGCGGGCAAGGCCCTCTGGCGCTTGAGCCTGGACGGCAATCGCGTGGTGGCGCGCGAAGCCTTGTTCCGTGAGCTGGGCGAGCGCATCCGTGATGTGCGCCAGGCCCCTGACGGCTCGATTCTGCTGCTGACCGACAGCTCCGACGGCCGCATCCTGCGGCTGCAGGCCTGACGGACCGAATTGCTCGCCATGTCGATTCGGAACCCCTGATTCATCATGCGTCAATTCCTTGTGCTGTTCTGTTGCATGGGCAACATCTGCCGCTCGCCCACGGCCGAGGGCGTGTTCCGGGCCCAGTTGCAAGCTGCCGGCCTGGCGAACCAGGTGCAAGTCGATTCTGCCGGCACCCACGGCTACCACCTTGGCGAGCCGCCCGACGCACGCAGCCAGCGCCATGCCCTCAAACGCGGCTACGACCTCAGCCGCCAGCGTGCCCGGGGGATCCGCGCGGCCGACTTCGACGCCTTTGACCTGATCCTGGCGATGGACTTCGACAATCTGGCCCGACTCGAGCAGGAATGCCCGCCCGAGCAGCGTCACAAGCTGCGGCTGGTCATGAGTTTTGCGCCGCAGGCCGGCAGCGCCGTGGTACCTGACCCCTATTACAGCGGCGCCGATGGCTTCGAGGTGGTGCTCGATCTGGTGGAGCAGGCGAGTCGCGGCCTGTTGGCCCATGTGCAGCAGGCGTTGCAGGCGCAGGGGGCCTGAGTCGCCGCATCAAGCGCCCGGCCCGGCCTGAGCGGTTGGCGCAGGCCTCGGGGCCAGGCACCGCGTCAGTCCCGGGTTTCGCCGACGCTGCAGGAGTCGGGCGCTTCCGGTACCGGCCCGGTGACCGTCTGCGAGGTGCGAAACGGCGCGTGCTCACGCAGTTCGTTCATGTGGTCATCCATCGCCAGCGTCTCGCGTTGCAGGAAGTTCTCGATCGCCGCGTTGAAACGCGCATCGGCCAGCCAGTGGGCCGAGGTGCAGGCCACGGGCAAGAGGCCGCGGGCCATCTTGTGTACACCTTGCGCACCGCCTTCGAAGCGGGTGTAGCCGTGCGCGATGCAATAGTCCAGTGGCTGGTAGTAGCAGGCCTCGAAATGCAGGTGGGACACGTGGCGCAGCGCGCCCCAGTAGCGCCCGTAGGCATGGCCCAGTTCAGGGTCGAGCAGGATGAGCGAGGCGGCGATCGGCTGGCCGTCCTGTTCCGCCATGAGCAGCAGCACATGCTCCGGCAGATGCTGCCCGAGTGCGCGGAAAAAACCAAGGTTCAGGTACGGTGACGAGCCGTGCTCGGCATACGTCTGGTTGTAGCAGCGGGCGAAGAAAGCCCAGTCCTGCGCGCTTGCCTTTGCGCCCGAAATCTGGCGAAAGCGCACGCCAGCCTCCACCACCTTGCGACGTTCCTGGCGCACTTTTTTACGCTTGTCGTGGTTCATGCTGCCGAGAAAGGCGTCGAAATCGGCCCATGGCCTGTCAGCCGGTTGTTGCCAATGGAACTGCACGGTCTGCCGCAGCAGCAGGCCAGCCTGCTCGCACAGTGTGCGGTCCTCGGGCGTGAGAAACAGCAGATGCAGTGACGACAGACCGCTGCGCCGTGCCAGCCCCAGCAACGCGGCCAGCAGCGCCTTTCGCGCAGCCTGGTCCCGCCCCAAGAGGCGTGCGCCGGCGACGGGGGTGAAGGGTGTGGCCGCCAGCAGCTTGGGGTAATAGGGCAGGCCGTGGCGCTCATGGGCGTCCGCCCAGGCCCAGTCGAACACATACTCGCCCATGGAATGGCTCTTGGCGTACACCATGCAGGCGGCGGCGAGCTGACCGGAGGCGTCGCGCAGTTGCAGCACAAGCGGTTGCCAGCCGGTGTCCGCCACGGCGCACGCCTGCGTTTCCAGCGCCAGCAAGTAGGCATGACGCTGGAACACGGTGTTGCCCGGGGTGGCGGCGGCGAGTGTGTCCCATGTGTCTGCGGACACCTCTGTCATGCTCTGGGCTATCTCAATGCGAAAATCGCTGTCCATGTCCATTCAAATCGCTATCGCGCAGTTCAACGGCACCGTGGGAGACCTGGCCGGCAACGGCAAAGCCATCGAGGCCATGGCCGCCACCGCCCATGCACAAGGCGCTCGCCTGCTGCTCACTGCCGAATTGGCACTGACCGGCTATCCACCCGAAGATCTGCTGTTGCGGCCGGCCTTCATGCGCGCCGCCGACGACGCATTGCACCAGTTGGCGCAAAGCCTGGCGCAGTATCCGGATATGGCCGTGGTCGTGGGCCATCCGCATGTGCCGGGCGAGCACGCCGATGTGCGCACCGCGTCGACCCAGCAGCCGCTGCGCTGGAACGCCGCGTCGGTGCTGCGCAACGGCCGCATCGAAGCCACTTACGGCAAGCTGGAACTGCCCAACTACCAGGTGTTCGACGAACGGCGCTACTTCGCTCGTGCCGGGGAAGCCTGTGTGTTCGAGCTTGGCGGGGTGCGTTTCGGCGTCAATATCTGCGAGGACGCCTGGTTCCCCGAGGCCCCGCGGCGGGCGCGAGCGGCGGGCGCCCAGGTGCTGCTGGTGTTGAACGCGTCGCCGTTTCATCTGGGCAAGAGTGGCGAGCGCGAAGCCATCATGCGCGGCCGTTGCCGTGAAACCGGCATGGCCCTGGTGTTCGCCCACGGCGTCGGCGGTCAAGACGAGTTGGTGTTCGATGGCGGGTCGTTCGTGATGGATGCCTTTGGCGAGGTGCAGGCACGCGCGCCGCAGTTCGAGGCTTGCGTGCTGACCGCCACCCTGGACGCCGATGCCCAGCCGCTTCAGGGGGAAGTGGCCCCCATTCAGTCGCTGCCGGCACAGGCCTGGCGTGCGCTGGTGAGCGGCACGCGCGACTACGTGAACAAAAACGGCTTCCCGGGCGTGCTCATCGGTCTTTCGGGCGGGGTCGACTCGGCCCTGGTGCTGGCCATTGCGGTGGACGCGCTGGGGCCCGATCGCGTGCGCACGGTGATGATGCCGTCGCCCTACACCGCCGACATCTCCTGGATCGACGCGCGCGAGATGGCGCAGGGCCTTGGCGTGCGCCATGACGAAATCCCGATCACCCCCATGTTCGATGCGTTTCGCACCACCTTGGCGCCGCTGCTGGATGCGCGCGAGGGCGACACCACGGAGGAGAACCTGCAGTCGCGCATTCGTGGCACGCTGCTCATGGCGCTGTCGAACAATTCCGGCTGGATGGTGCTGACCACGGGCAACAAGAGCGAGATGGCGACCGGCTATGCCACGCTCTACGGCGACATGGCGGGGGGGTTTGCCGTGATCAAGGACGTGCGCAAGACCCTGGTGTGGGAGCTGGCCAGCTGGCGTAACTCCCAAGCCGTGCTGCAGGGCCAGCCGCCGATCATTCCCAAGCGCATCATCACCCGAGCGCCCTCGGCCGAACTGCGTCCCGATCAGACCGATCAGGACAGCCTGCCGCCTTACCCGGTGCTCGACGCCATACTGGAGCGCTCCATGGAGAACGACCAGAGCACCGCTGAGTTGCTGGCGGCGGGTTTGCCGGCCGAAGCCGTGAACCAGGTGCTGCGCCTCATCAAGCTCAACGAATACAAGCGCCGCCAGGCCCCGCCGGGAGTGCGCATCACCCACCGTGCTTTCGGCCGCGACTGGCGTTACCCCATCACCTCCCGCTGGCTGGAACGGGACGATTCCGAGCCGTCCCCAGGCCATCACGGCCAAGGGTGAATCAGTTAAGCTGAAGATCCGGATTGCACAAGCACACATCAGGGTCATTGACGAGGACAACCATGAAACAAATCACCGCCATCATCAAACCCTTCAAGCTCGACGAGGTGCGTGAGGCCCTGGCCGAAGTCGGCGTCACCGGACTGACCGTGACCGAGGTCAAGGGTTTCGGTCGGCAAAAAGGCCATACCGAGCTGTATCGCGGTGCCGAGTACGTGGTCGACTTCCTGCCCAAGGTGAAGATCGAGGTCGTGGTCAAGGGCGGGGAGGTCGATCCGGCGATCGACGCCATTGTCAAATCCGCACGCACCGGCAAGATCGGCGACGGCAAGATCTTCGTCACCAGCGTCGAACAGGTCATTCGCATTCGCACCAGCGAAACCGGCGAAGCGGCGGTCTGATCGCCCGGGCAACGGGGTGCCGGCCCGGGTGCCGCGCCGCCTCTGCGCGTCAGATCGCCTCACGCATGCGCCACCAGGGGTCGTCCTGCACCGGCTGGCTCCGCACCATGCGGTCCAGCAGCCGGCCCGGATCAGTCTCCACCACCAGCGGTGCCAGCACATCGCTTCGGACAAAGCCTCGTTCATGGCTTTGCGCCAGAAAGTCCAGCAGCCGATCGAAGTAACCCTGCACATTGAGCAGGCCGATGGGCTTGTTGTGGTAGCCGAGCTGCCGCCAGGTCCAGACTTCGAAGAGTTCTTCCAGCGTGCCCAGTCCGCCGGGCAGGGCGATGAAGCCATCGGCAGCGTCGGCCATCATCTTCTTGCGCTGATGCATGTTCTCCACGATGTGCAATTCGCTCAGGCCGGTGTGGCCCACTTCGCGCTGCATCAACAACTCGGTGATCACGCCCACCACGCGACCGCCACCGGCCAGGGCTGCTTCAGCCGCGGCGTGCATCAGCCCGACACGGCCACCGCCGTAGATCAGGGTCATGGCGCGGCCGGCAATGGCGCCGCCCATGGCCGTGGCGGCTTCGGTGTAGACCGGATCGGTCCCGATGCGGGATCCGCAATAAACACAAACGGAATGCATGGCATGGAAACCCTCAGGGCATGCGAGGCAGCAGGATGGACAGCCACACCACGCCGCACAGCACGAAGGTTAGCAACACCGCTGCACTGCCCATGTCCTTCGCGGTCTTGCTCAATTCGTGGCGCTCCAGCGAAACCCGGTCCACCGTGTATTCCACCGCCGTGTTGAGCAATTCCACCACGGGAATCAACAGCACGGTTCCCGCCAACAAGGCACGTTCGACGCCGCCGTGGCCAAGCCAGAACGCCAGCGGCAGCATCACGAGGGCGAGCATGCCCTCCTGACGGAAGGCCGATTCGGTGCGCCATGCCGTGCGCAGACCACTGGCCGAATGGCGCAGGGCTTGCACGATGCGGCCCAGGCCCGTCCTGTTTTTGTCGGGTTGGGAGGACAAGGTTCGTAGGCTGGCTCGGTGGCTGCCGCAAGTCAGTCGAGGCGCTGCCTCAAGCTAACTGGCGGACTGCGGCGGGGAGGTGGCCTCCCGCAGATGCTGCAGGAACTGGCTGGTGGCGCGCTGCCAGGTGAACTGGCGGGCATGGGCCACGGCGTTTTGTCGCGGAATGCGCAAGGCGGCAAGGCAGGCGGCGCGCAGGTCTTCGTCGAGCACGCCGGCGGGCGCGTCCCCGATGACATCGAGCGGACCGGTGACGGGGTAGGCCGCGACCGGACAGCCGCAGGCCAGGGCCTCGATCAGCACCAGGCCGAAGGTGTCGGTGCGGCTGGGGAAGACGAGCACGTCGGCACCAGAGTACACCTCGGCGAGGCGGTCTTGCGTGAGCAAACCGAGAAAGCGCACACCGGGATGCCCGCGCCGGATGCGGTCGAGTTCAGGGCCTTCGCCGACCACCCATTTGGTGCCGGGAAGGTCGAGATCGAGGAAGGCATCGATATTCTTTTCCACCGCGACGCGGCCGACGTAGAGAAAAATGGGCGGGTCGCCATCGAGCCGCTGCCCAGGGCGTGGGAAGAACAGGCGCCCATCGACGCCGCGTGACCACAGCGCCAGCCGGCTCAGGCCCTGCGCCGCGAGATCGCTGCGCACCACCGGGGTCGGCACCAGGGTGACGCGCGCGGCGTTGTGAAACCAGCGCAGGTAGGCGTAAGTCCAGGCCGGGGGGATGCCGAAGCGAGCTTTCACATACTCGGGGAAACGGGTGTGGTAGGCCGTGGTCAGGGGGATGCCGAGTTGCAATGCGGCGCGCCTCGCGGCCAACCCCAGCGGCCCTTCGGTGGCGATGTGCACCACATCCGGACCGAAGGCGGCGATGCGCTGCATCATCCTTTTCTTGGGCCGCCAGCTCAAACGAATTTCCGGGTAGGTCGGGCAGGGGACGGTGCGGAACAATCCCGGCTCGATGACGTCGATCACCTCGCCCTGGGTGCGCAAAAGCTCGATGGTGGTCTTCAAGGTGCGCACCACGCCATTCACCTGGGGACTCCAGGCGTCGCTCACGATCAGGATGCGCATGGCACGTGGCTCGTTCGGCTTGGGGCCTGGGCTTCGGGCCGCACGCTGCTTGCGGTGCCGGGCAGGAGCTCGGTCAGGACGACCGGTGCCGAGGCGGACGGCCTCCACATGACCAATTGCAGGGTGCCGTCCTGCAGTTCCGCCAAGGCCGTGAGACTCTCCACCCAGTCGCCGCAGTTGGCGTAGATGCTGCCGTCGATGCTGCGCAATTCGGCGCGGTGGATATGGCCACACACCACCCCCTCGCATTGCCGCCGTGTCGCCTCCTCGGCCAGCAACTGCTCGAAGCTGGAGATGTAACTCACGGCGTTTTTGACCTTGCCCTTGAGGAATTGCGACAGCGACCAGTACGACAACCCCAGGCGATGGCGCGCCTGGTTGAGCCAGCGGTTGAGCTTGAGCGTGAAGATGTAGAGCGCGTCACCGAGGTGAGCGAGCCACTTGGCATGCATCACCACGCCGTCGAACCAGTCGCCGTGCACGACCCAGAGTCGCGCCCCGCCGGCAGTCACATGCACCGTGTCGGACAGCACCTCGATGCCGCCGAAGTGCAGGCCGTGAAAGTCGCGTGCGAAGGCATCGTGATTGCCGGGGATGAACACCACGCGGCAACCCTTGCGGGCCTTGCGCAGCAACTTCTGCGCCACGTCGTTGTGCGCCTGCGGCCAGTACCAGCCCTTGCGCAACTGCCAGCCGTCGATGATGTCGCCCACCAGGTAAATGGTGCCGGCATGGCAATGGCGCAACAGGTCGAGCAAGGCTTCGGCCTTGCAGTCGCGCGTGCCGAGGTGAATGTCGGACAGCCACAGCGCGCGGAACTGGTATGCCGCCCGTTCGTTCTCGCCGCCTTCAGGCGCAGCGCCAACGGCCAGGGCCTGGGCGAGGAGGGGCGTGTCGGTGGGTGTCGGGCTGAAGTGGCTGGGTTGCATGCCTCCATTGCAGCCAGATCGTGTGACAGGTGGATGACAAGCTCGACATGCCCGCGGCCAATCGGAGCACGGCATCGCGGCACGGCAGCAAGCCGGGTGTGCCGCGCGCGTGGAGGTGCGCCGCGCGACAGCCCATTCAACGCGGTGCGTCGATCAGTCGCGTACCGGCGAGGGCGTCATGCCAGAACTGGCGGTCAGGCCGCAAGCGGCTTGCCAAGGCCCACAGGATCATCCAGCCGCACAGCATGGCCAGCGCGGTGGCGTGATCCAGCCCGGTCGACCAGGCCAACGCCAGCGGCGGCAACACCCACAGCCAGCCGAAAACGAAACGCAAGCCGGCACGGCCGGGACGCAGCGCATGGCCGTTTGCATCGACCACACGCAAGCGCCAGGCCCGCATGGCCACGGTCTGCCCGGGTCGGAGCCAGAAGCCGATGAAGTAAATCGCCAGTGTCAAGAAGATCACCGTCTGCAAACCATGCCTGTCCATCACCCCGCTGCGCTGGTCAACAGCCAGGCCGTCGAGCAAAGCCGCAAGCCAGGTCACGCCGAAGATCACGATCGACTCGTACAACAGCGCGGCAAGCCGGCGATACAGCGAAGGCGCCTGCAAGGTCTGGGGTGGCGCGCGCATGCTGTGGGGTGAGCAGATCGGGATCGGGTTGCAGGGGGATGCGGTTTCGGCGATCGAGCCACGCATCGGTTCGACGCAGGTTCCGATCCGCACTCAGGGCTTGGGACCGAGCGTTGACGGCAGAGGCGCCATCGGCCTGGATGCCGTCGCCGGGGTAGGCACCGGTGCGGCGACGGCACCGGCTGCAGGCGTGCTGGCGGCCCGAGGAGGAATGCTGCTCGCCGTTGGGCCCGGGTTTTTGGCCGTCTTGAGGCGTTGCTCGACTTCGTAGCGCCCGACGTGACCGGGCAGGTGCGGAGGGCGTTTGGCCTCCCGGGCGAGCGCGCGTTTTTCAGCTTCCGGCAGCTTCTTGTAGCGCTCCCAGGCCTGTTTTCGGCTGTCCAGCGGCGCCTTGCCCGTGGCGAGAAAGTTCTCGCGGGCTTGCCGGCGTTGCTGGGGACTCATGCGCACCCACTCGACCATGCGTTGGTGCAGCGTGGTGCGCTGTTCCGGGCTCATGGCCGGATAGCGCGCAGCAATATTCAGCCACTTGCGTTTGCGATCGGCATCGAAATGCGGCCATTCGGACTGCAAGGGTCCGAGCGCCGCCTGTTGCATGGGTGTGAGCTGCTGCCAGGTCGGCTTCCCGGCTGTCGCCGAGTTGGCCGCGTGCGCGGCAAGCCACCAGCCGCTCGCCAGCATCAGAGTCAAGCCCAACAGGAGCAAGCGTTGGATGGCCATGAGGCGCAAGACGGGCATGCCAGCCCATGAAGGGCGGCGCATCGACAGCCCGCTCATCCGTCGTTCTGCCGCAGATAGCTGGTGAAGCCCGGATCGACATAAGCCTGTGGCGGCAGGTTGTCGAGCAGCAAGGCGGTGTCGATATCGGCAATCTTGCGGACGAAACGCTCCTGCTGGAAGTGCTGCAGGGCATACAGGCCGAACAACAAGGTGGGAATCGCCAGCAGCAGGCCCAGTCGCAGGCGCCAGGATGAAGATTCTCCCGGTCCGCCCAGGGTTGCCGTGGCATTGTGGCTCGATGCCGTGACACCGGCATGGTGCACCCGCTGCAGGCGGTGCTGGTCAACCACCATGTGGCGTATGCCCTTGAGCCGCTCTGCGATGTCCGCAGGCAATTGCTCGTTGCCTTCTGTCAGACGCGCCGCGACCTGGTAGCCGAAACGCGCCTCCGCCGCCGTCAAACTCAGTTTTTTGTTATGTGTGTCCATGATCGAAACCTTGCGCTTTGAGTGCCTTGGCCAAGGTGTGTGTGGCCCGGGAGCAGTGCGTCTTGACACTGCCCTCGGAACAACCCATGGCCGCCGCCGTTTCAGCGACATCCAACCCCTCCCAATAACGCAGCAGGAAAGCTTCCCGTTGACGGTCCGGAAGTTTTTGAATTTCCCCATCCAGAATGGCCAGTGTTTGACTCCGCTCGAGCTGGCGGTCAGCCCCCTCGAGCCGCTCGGAGCAGGCCTCGATCTCCAAGGTTTCCAGCACATCGAAGGCTTCGTTGTCCCCCGCGCCCTGAAAATCGGACAAATTGCTCATCCAGGCCGAACGCACCTTCTGCCGCCGATGCCAGTCCAGGATGGCGTTGGTCAGGATACGCTGGAACAGCATGGGCCATTCGGCGGGATCGTGGTCACCATACTTGTCGGCCAGGCGGATCATCGAATCCTGCACCACATCCAGGGCGGCATCAGGGTTCTGCGTGGCAAATTGGGCGCGCTTGAAGGCACGCTTGTCGACGCTGCGGAGAAACGCAGAGAGTTCTTGTTCTGTGGGCATGGCCCAGGGGGCGCTTGGCGGGCGGAGTCGGCGAAACACGAATTATGCAGGCGGCAGCCGCGGAAAAGCCCGTTTGGAAGCGGGCTCGGCACGCGGCTTTCCTGCCGCCAGCCTGCTGCCGCGTTGAAGCTGGGGTGTTGTCTTCTCAGGCTTCGGAGCAAGGTCAGCCGAGGACACCCGTGTGCAGCGCGGGCTGACATGGCGGGCCTTGTGCGCTCGAGCGTGGAGACGGTCAAGCGCGTTCTTGCCGCAACGATGGGGTCGATCCCGAGGCAGCAGGGCCGTGGTGGACCCGCTCGAGAGGCAGGATGCCGATGGGGCGTCGATGGGGCGTCCGGACATGCCGCCGCACCTGGACATCGACCCCAGGAGCGCAGCGTTCGCCGGCGATGGGCTCATCAAACGGCGCGAGCGGTCCCGAGGTGCTTTGCAGGTGCTGATGGTTTTTCGGCGTCCCATGAATCCCGCGGGTCGAGCTCGGAGGCGATTCTGGAGCACACCCGATGGCACAACTCCAGGACTTCCTCGCTTTGCACGCGGTACACCATCCGGTTGCCGATGCGGCGTTTGGCCACGATGCCAGCCCGATACAGCAGCCTGAGGTGCTGCGAGACATTGGGCTGCGTGGACTCGACCGCCTCGACGATGGCCTTCACGCTCTTGCCCTGCGCACAGATGGCGCCCAGGATGCGCAAGCGAAGGGGCGTGGCCAGAGCGCTGAAGAGTTCGGCCGCCAGCACGAACACACGCTCGCTGCGATCGTCCTCAGCGGCAATTCGCGCAGGCAGCATCGGTGTGGCAATCCGTTGCGTTGACATGGCGGGTGGTTTCAGGACGGTGTGCGGGAAGTGTGCAATCTGGTCGTCGGCGAGGCTGTTCACGCGTGGCCACGTCTCTGCCTGGTGTTCGGCGACCGCCCTCGGCTGCATGGCACGCCGGACCCCGTCTGGCGGCTGCTCGGGCCAGGGGACTGCGACATCAATGCGCCGACGGGCAAGACGGCAGGGCTGCGAGGCCGGCGCGATCGATGATCTGAATCCGGTGGCGTCTCGTCATCCGGATCAGCCCGGCCTGCTCAAGCCGCGAGAACAGCCGGCTGACGGTCTCCGAATACAAGCCCAGGTAGCTGCCGATGTCTTTGCGGGTCATCCGCAGCACGAACTCACGGGACGAAAGTCCGAGCGCCTGATAACGCTCCGACATGTCCAACAAAAAATACGCCAAGCGTTCCGTGCCTTGCATGCTGCCGAGAACAAGGAGGTTGTGCTGCGCGCGCATCATGCTCTGGGCGATCATCGACTGGATCCGGCGTCGCAGTATCGGGTGGTCCCGCGCCGCGGACTCCAGGGCCCGCGCATCGATTTCGCAGGCTTCGCTGGCCTCCGTGGCCACGGCATCGCACAGGTAGAGCTGAGCGGCGAAACCGTCGAGTCCCACCGTGTCTCCGGACACATGAAATCCGAGAACCTGTTGCCTGCCGTCTGCGCATCGCAACACCGACTTGAACGACCCGGCACGGATGGCATAGACGCGATCCAGGGACCTGCCGGTCGCGAACAATCGCTGCCCCTTGCTGAGCCGAATGGCGGCTTTAGCCATGCCGCCACGATCCATCGACCCATCACGCAACAGGGCAGCCTGCAGACAGGATCGGCTTTGAAAGCATTGATCGCAGGGATTCGGATGATTCAGGCCAGGGCTCGAGCTGACGGGAATGGATCGCAGCGCGCCGGCAACGCCGCAGCCGGCATGCTTGACGCTCGCTTTTGCATCAAGCATGCCATGCCTCTGGAGTTCTGGATCGGCAGGTGTTCGGGTGTGCATGGCGCATCCTGGCTGTGCATCTGTGGAGCTTGGGCCGGGCGCTGCGCCGGATCGGGATCGAAGGCGACAGCACCGCGGCAGCGAGTGCTCACGGCCTGCTGTGCCAACGGCATGGCCCGCAGCAGGCCGGTGTCGGCGGACAAGCGTGCGTGGACATCCGCATGGCGAGTTCCTTTTCGGGGCGTGTGCGAACGGTGCAGGGGTATTTTCCAGGGCCTGTTCCCGCGCACAGTTGACGCGCATCAAACAAAATCGGGTCTCATGGTGCGCAGCAACATCAAAGTCTTGTCGAAATGTTGCCGGCGATCGGCACGACCGGGCTGCAGACCCGGTCCTCAGCCGGCAGGCCAGGAATCGTGCGGCTTTCGCCGATGATCGAGCCGCATCCCCGGGTTTCGAAGAGCTCCACGCCGGCCAGTTGGGGTAGCTGCACCTTGGTTGTTCTGTAGATCCACTCGGCGATGCTTGCCGTATCGGCATCGCGCAGTTCGGCCAGCGCGTGGAGGGGCTGGTGATCCAGCCGACTGAAGACAGGCTCGAAGCGCGTCTTCACGTCGCCGAAATCGACGGTCCAACCCATCACGGTGTCGATGGGTGCACACAGCTGCAACCGCAACCTGAAGGTCTGGCCATGGAGTGCGCGCTCGCGACTTCCTGCGGGCGCGCGTTGAAGCTGCACCGCACTGTCGAGCGTGAAATCTTTCCAGATGCGGTAGTCGCGGCCGTTGAAATTGGCGCCGCTCGAGGCGGTCTCGAACACGTCGACGCTGGAGAGCTCCGGCAATGTCGGCTTGAGGCGCTCCCACAGCCAGGACGCGATGAGCTCGCTGGTGGGATTGCTCAAACCCTCCACGTCATTGAGGCAGGTGTGGTCCAGGGTGTTGTGCAACGGATGCCAGACCTCGTCGAGCAGGTCGTAGTCGATGTCGCGCGATCGTGATCCCGGCGACGAGTGGGCGTGCACGATGGCCTGAAAACCATGGCCGTGCATGCGGCCACATTTGTGCCCCAGCGGGACATTCGGCAATTGGTGGGCGGCTTCAAACGGATAACGCCGCCAGATCCGAGCCCTCTCGTCGCGTTCGAGTTCCACGCCCTGGTCTGCCGTGCTTTGGACCGCGAGGCGATGGATCCCCGGCAAGGCCAGGCGGTTGCCAATCCAGCGGGCAATGTTCGTATCGGTGGGCTGGTCGATGACCCGGTTCAGGAGTGTGCCGTTCAGCGGTTCGAGAACCTGCTGCATGCGGGCCTGCAGGGCGGCCACCTCGCCACCCGGGAAAGGCGCCCAGGCCTCAGGCAGTTCCACCGCCACCGAAGCCCGAAAGCCATGGCCATGCAGTTGGCCGCGACGGTTGCCGTCGGTCGGCACAGCCAGGTGACGGGCGGACTCGAAGCCCCCGGTCGCGACGGTCAGAAGACGAGTGGCCATGCCTGTTCCGGACGGCTGCGCGCGGCGCCGGTTTCACCGCGCTGCCGCAAGCCGCTGACTCGACGGCCTGGGTGCTGCTCGGTCCGGGAGGCCATCACCAAGGCATCGGTCGAGGGCCGCATCATCACCAAGGCGAATAGTGCAACACTCCACGATCGATCTGATCGAGATCTGTTTTTCCACAAAAGGCCATGGTGATGTCCAACTCGTTGCGAATGATCCCGAGACATTGTTCGACGCCGGCTTGACCCTGGGCACCGAGGCCGTACAGGAATGCACGACCGATCAGGGTGCCTTTTGCCCCCAGCGCGATGGCCTTGAGCACGTCCTGGCCCGAGCGGATGCCGCCATCGACCCAAACTTCGATGCGCGAACCGACGGCATCGACGATGTCCGGCAGTGCCGAGATCGAACTCGGCGCGCCATCGAGCTGGCGCCCGCCGTGGTTGGAGACGATGAGGGCATCAGCGCCCGAGTCTGCGGCGCGCTGTGCATCCTCGGCGTCCATGACACCCTTGAGAATGAGCTTGCCGCCCCAGCACTTCTTGATCCACGCCACGTCGCTCCACGTCAGGCGAGGATCGAATTGCTGGCTCGTCCAGGCCGAGAGCGACCCCATGTTTTCGACCCCCTTGACATGCCCGACGATGTTGCCGAAGCCATGCCTGCGGGTTCCCAGCATGCCCAGGCCCCATCTTGGCTTTGTTGCGAGGTTGAGCAGATTGGCCAGGGTCGGCTTCGGTGGCGCCGACAGGCCGTTCTTCAGATCCTTGTGACGTTGCCCCAGGATCTGCAAATCCAGGGTGAGCATCAAAGCCGAGCAGCGGGCCGCCTTGGCGCGGTCGATCAAGCGTTCGATGAACTCGCGGTCGCGCATGACGTAGAGCTGGAACCAGAACGGCGCCTTGGTGTGCGCCGCGACGTCCTCGATGGAGCAGATGCTCATGGTCGAGAGGGTGAACGGCACGCCGCACCGTTCCGCCGCGCGCGCTGCCAGAATCTCGCCGTCGGCGTGTTGCATCCCGGTCAGCCCGGTTGGCGCAAGCGCCACCGGCATGGCGACGTCCTGCCCGATCATCCGCGATCGCAGCGAACGCTGCTCGACATCGACAGCCACGCGCTGTCGGAGCTTGATGCGCTGAAAATCGTCTTGATTGGAACGGTACGTCGTTTCGGTCCAGGAACCTGAGTCGGCGTAGTCGTAAAACATCCGCGGAACCCGCCGCTTGGCGAGAACGCGCAGATCTTCAATGCAGGTCATGGTTGCCATGAGGTCACCTTGTGTGGACGGCAGGGGGCGCCCACGCGGGGCCCCCTGCCGGGTCAGGGATGGACGGCCTTGATCGCCGGGATCATCCAGGATAGCCAGTGTTGCTGGGCGAAGACGAGCAGGCCCAGGAGCAGGGTCAGCAGCACACTGTGCCAGAAGGTGCGGGCGAACACCACACCCTCCTGGCCCTTCAGGTCGGTGGTGGACACCCCGGTGGCAATGTTTTGCGGCGAGATCATCTTGCCCATCACGCCCCCCGAGGAGTTGGTCGCGGCCATGAGCACCGGATTCAGATTCAGCTGATGCGCCGCCACCACCTGCAAGTTGCCGAACAGCGCATTGCCCGAGGTGTCGCTGCCGGAGAGAAACACCGCGATCCAGCCCAGGAACGCCGACACCAGCGGGAACAGCGCACCGGTGGCGGCC
>JAJZDV010000068.1 GCA_021846025.1 Pseudomonadota bacterium | reverse complement strand
GCACAGTGACCGCCTCCCTCTTGAAGACAATCACTGTAGAAACCCGACCGCAAAACGCACCCCGGCGGCGTGCGTCAACCGCTCACGATAGTCGTCGCTGAGCGATCAAGGTAATTGTCGGCCGCCAAGAACCTGAGTTCGGGCCCAGCGTCGCGGCGCTGCACTGCACATGGACGAAGACGCGACCCGGCACGGTGGCGAACCCCGTCCCTCCAATCGCTGGCATCCGCGGGCAGCGAAAAGTTGGACTGTTCGCGCCGTCCATGGCAGCGCAGCCATGGATCTTCAGGCCTGTTGGTCTGTCCCGGCCGTGCCGCATCCCAGCAGGACATCCCAGAATGCGTGACGCACACTTTGGCTGGCTGCCTCCAGGGCTGCAGGGTCCACCATGCCGGGCCCGGAGATGCCCCGACGTGCCAAGTCATGGAACGCGACATGGCTGCTCAACAGCGCAGCGAAATGGCGATCACCCTGGCAGCGCTGCGCATGCCGGACGCACCAGGATCCGAGCAGGCAGAGTTCATGCGCATTGGGCTGGAGGTAAAAATCCCGATCTTGATCACCGATAGCCTGTTGCATCAGGTTGCGAATCCCGAGGCTGTGGGTGACGATGGCCTGAATGGCCGCATCGTCCACTTGCAGACCGGCTTCGATCCGGTCAACCCAGGGCATGACTTCCCGCCACTGGCCCAGCCACGCCTGGAGTTGTTGCGCGGACATTGGTCGTGCAATGACGTAGCCCTGCAAGTGCAGGCAACCCATGACGCACAAGGCCAGGGCCTGGCGCGACGATTCGACGCCCTCCGCGACCACATTCAGGCCCATCATCTGGGCGGTGCGCAACATGCCGTACGTGATGCTCAGATCAGCATCACTGCTGAACAGATCCCGGGTGAAGCGCCGATCGATCTTGACGGTCGTCACGTCGAGGAGCTGCAGGTGCGTAAGGCTTGCACTGCCCGTGCCGAAGTCATCCAGGCTGACGCAGACCCCGAGGGCACGGCATGCCTTGACGACATCCCGGGCCTGTTGACCATTGAGTTGCGATCCATGCTCGGTCAACTCCAATTCGATCAGATCGCGGACGCCGGCCGGTATGGCGTACAGGGCTTGTTTGACATCCTCGAGAAATCCACGATCCAGAAAATGCCGGGGGCTGATATTGATGCAAACCTGCAAGCGATGCCCCTCGGCACGCCACCGCAGAGCCTGGGAAATAGCCTCATGCAGGACATACCGGCCGATATGCACCGTCAATTGCGGATCATCCAACACCTCTTCGAACGCCCCAGCCGCATGCAGGGTGCCTAACTCATCACGCAAGCGCAACAAAGCCTCGGCCTTGCGCACGCTGGCCAACAGCTGGCCTTGAGCGTCTCTCGCGAAAGACAGGATTGGCTGGTAGTGCAGTTCCAGTCGCTTGTCGCGCAAGGCACGACCGACCCATTGCAACAACGACTCATGCCGTGCCACTTGCGCTTCCATGGCCTCGCCAAAGATCCGGTACTGGCGCCGTCCGCCGGCCTTGGCGGCGTACATGGCCATGTCGGCCTGGCGCAACAGGGTCGGGCCATCGATGGTCGCATCCAACTGCACGGCAAAGCCCAGGGACAGACTGATGCTCTCGGTGTGGCCATGGAGTTGCATGGGGGGTTCCACGGCATCCAGCAAACGCTGGGCAATGTCCCCCAGATGGTCAAGGCTCGGGCAGTCGGGCAGGATCAGGCCGAACTCATCCCCACCCAACCGGGCCAGAAGATCCGTATCACGCAGGGCACGGCCCAGCCGGCGACTCACCTCGATCAGCAGTTCATCGCCCACCTGGTGGCCGAGCCGGTCATTGATGTTCTTGAAATAATCCAGATCGAGAATGCCGACGACGAGTTGCTGACTTGATGCGAGCGCGTACAGACATTGCGCGAGACGGGTGTCAAACGCGCGACGGTTGGCCAAGCCGGTCAGGGGATCCTGGTTGATGAGCTTTTTGATCTGGGCCTCCTGCGTCTTGAGCGAGGTGATGTCCTGCAGACTCCACAAAGCCCCGTGCGGCTGGCCCTGGTCGTGCAGCGGCACATAGCTGCCAAGAAGCACCCGGCCATTGCGAAGCCGAATCTCATCCTCGGCGGGCTGGTTGTGAACCATCTGCGCTTTGACCCTTTGGGTGGTCTGCTCGGGGTTGACGTGCAACTCGGCGATTTGCGCCCAGATCTCGCGCCAAGGACGGCCGACGAAAATCTGCGGATCGACACCCAGGTTGTACAGGCCGACGAACGCCGCACTGCAGTACTGCACTCGCCCCTCGACGTTGAACACGATCACCCCCGCAGGAAGATTACTGAAAATCTGGTGATAGCGGGCGTTGGCAGCGGACTCCGCCTGACGCGACCGTTCAAGGGCTTGCCTGGCGAGCAACGACTGCAACGCCAGGGCCACTTCCTGCACCATCTGCCGCAAGGTGTCCACCACATGCGCGTCGGTGAAGAAACCCGGACGCGCTCCGTAGAACACGACGGCATGGTCGATCTGCCCCGTGCCCATGGGCAGAGGCAACGCCAAGATGTCCTGGATGCCATAGGCCCGCGCACGGTCACGCCAGGGCTCGAATGCTGGTGTATCGACATCAAAAAAGACCGGTTGCCGGCTGTTGACGCAATGGGCGAAGGGGCCTTGTCCGGTGCGCGGGTCATCCAGCGCAATTTCGATGTCGTCGAGATAAGCCGTATGGCCTGCGCAGGCGAGAACACTCACGCGGCGCGGCGCACTCACCGCCACACAACCCACCCAGACCAGTACACAACCCAGTTGCTCGGTGGCCAGCGCGCACAAACCCTGCAGGATGGCAGGCGCATCCGGGGCACGCATGGTCATCACCATGGTCTGACCCAGCAAACCGAGTGCCGTGCTCTGGCGCGATTCGGCCTGGTAGGCCAGACGCAACTGTTGGTTCTTGCGCCGGATGTCCAGGAACCACTGGCGTTGCAGGCGCAGACTCCACCCCATGATGAGGGTCAACATCGCGATGCCGAGGGCAGCTCCGCCAAGAGGAGCCAGGATCAAGCGCCACCAGTGTTGCCAGACCAAGGGCTTGGGTGCAAAAACAAAGGCGTACAACGGAAAATGGGTCAAACGCTGAAATGCCCCCAGGTACTCGGTCTTGGGAAGCCCGATGTTGATCCGTCCGTCGACATCACCCTGCAGGGCTTGCGGATGTTTCAGCAGGTATTGCTGCAAGGCGCCATTGCGCGGTTGCAGCAGGAAATTGTCGAGATCGCCCTCCCCCCCGCCCGTTCCGGTGCCCTGGCCGGGGATGGGCCAAGCACCGAACAGATAGCCCCCTCGCCCCAGGACGCCGATCACCTCCCCCGACGCACGCTGGCGGGGCGTCAGCAGGGAGCGATAGAGCTGGACCTGCTGGTCCATGTCGATCCCGCCGACCAGGTAGAACAACGAGCCGCTGTGGGTCGGCACAGCCAGAACGAAATGAATCACCAGGCGGTGCACCAGGGGACTGATGATGGGATGAAACAACTGCAGGTCGCGGGGATGGGCGCGTGCTTGATCCAGGAAGCCGCGCAGCACGGGGTCGGCATTCAGGTCGGGGTGGACCGCTCCGGTGGCCAGCGCGGTGCTGGCGACGATCTGGCCGTCGGCACCAACCACGTTCAGCACGGCGATCCCGCGATCGGACTGCGCGAACTGGATCAGTCTTCGTCGCACCGAGGCTGGATCCCACTCGCGCTCGTCTCGAAGCTGCGCGGCGAACAAGCCCAAGTTCCTGGCGTATTGATCGAATTGGATCTCGACCGCTTGATGGGTCAACTGCGTCAGGGCATGAAGTTGATCGCGGGTCTGGCGCAATTGTTCGTGCCACGTGTTGATCAGGTACCAGCCCATGCCTGCAAGCAGCAGGCCCAGAACGCAGGCATAGAGCCCAAGTGTCAAGCGGCGGAATCGGTGTTCGGGGGCAGCCGGCATGGGCGGATCTAGGTCTGGTGGGTTGGGTTGGATGTGAACTTAACCGATTGGCTTGTGCGGCGGGCCGATCGCAGCACAGCCTTCCAGGGTCAACCGCTTGCCTCGCACCCCCCCTGACCGGCCTGCAGCCCCAAGCGCGCACTGGCTGCATCGCGCCACATGAATGGGCATCCTCACGGCCGCAATCCTTGCATCGCGGGCCATTCCAACGGCAAGTCGATCTTGACGCGCGATGCTGGACGGTGGCGGCAAAGCCGCGATAAGCTGAGGCATGCCGCCATTTGTCGCACTCGTCGGAATCAGCTTGCTCGCCGCTGTTGCCGGACTGAGTTTCGTCCTGCAGCAAGCGGTCAATGCAGATCTGCGGGCAAGCCTGCATTCCGCCGCGTGGGCTGGATTCGTGAGCTACCTCGGTGGAACGCTCTGCATGCTGCTCCTTGCCCTGGTGATGCGTGATCAGGTTCCCCAGGTCAGCGCCCTGAGCCGAAGCCACTGGTGGGCCTGGAGCGGCGGGCTGTTCGGCGCCTTGTACATCAGCATCTCGATCGTGCTCGTGCCACGAATCGGCACGGCGGCCTTCGTGGCCCTGCTCGTTACTGGACAGATGCTCGCGTCCCTGGTTTTCGACCACTACGGCCTGTTCGGTGTACCCAGGCACCCCCTCGATCCGGTCCGGCTTTCAGGCGCTTTCTTGCTGGTGGTTGGCGCGGTGCTGGTGCGCTACTGAGGTGGGCCGCGAGGCAACGCACGGCTCCCAGGATGCCCAGCGAAGCTCAAGCCGATGTGTGGGTTCATCAGGGTCGCCAGAAGGCACAAGCCACCGGCACGCTATGGTGTAGGGCGACCCCAACCTGAATCGACCTCAGCATGCAAACCGCCGTCAAGACCGACCCGACCCCAGATAGCTCGACGACCACCCACCTCACGGATGGAGCGGTAGCGGCGTTGGGCCACTGGATCCAGGGCAAAGCCCTGCCTCATGCCGGACGCGACTTGAAGCCCATGCGACTGTTGCTCGGCCAGCGTCTCGTGGTGGAGTTGTCGTTTCACGGCCGCCAGCAGGTTCTGGCCGACGGCATCACCGGAGTGTTGTACGACGCCAGCACAGGTCACTGCCTGTCGAGTTCAAGACTGGTCCTGGATGTAGGCGCCCTGGCCGAGGTGACCAAACCTCAAGCACAGGCCTGGCTGCTGCAGCGCCTCGCCGCCAACAAGGCCAAGAAGAAATAACGCTGCGGGCCGGGCCTCGGCTTGAATCGGGTGGCGCATGCGGCTTGCCGACAGCCCGCTGCCCCAACCCGGCAAGCTCGCTGTGATGCCTCAATGCGCTCACACCTGACGCGCTCTTTTGGCAATCTGGCGATCCTCAAACAGGCCGCTGTCCATCTTTTGCCTGAACGTCCCCCATGGCACATGGCGGCTTTCGGCTCGCTGCACGCGCCATTGGCGGCCGTGGGGCGACTCATGAATCGGGGAATGCTCCTCAGATGGACGGACCGACTTCTCGACATCATGCAGAAGGGAACGACAGAAAGATGCGACTCGATCCAATATCTCTGAAATTATTCGTCAGTGTCGTGGAAAAGGGAACAATCGCTGCCGCAGCCGAGCTTGAACATCTCGCTGCCTCCGCAGTCAGTAAACGACTCAGTGAACTGGAGGAGACACTCAACACCCAGTTACTGACGCGCAGTAACAAGGGGATTGAGCCGACTGCAGCAGGCATTGCCTTGTTGAATCTTGCACGGGGTGCTCTACATCATCTCGATGAGATTTATTCACAGATGCGAGATTATTCAAGCGGCATTCGCGGTCATATTCGTGTATTTGCCAATATTTCAGCAATTACCCAATTTCTTCCAGAAAAGCTGAAATCGTTTTTGGCTGATTACCCACTTGTGCAAATCCATCTGGAAGAAAAAATCAGTACGGCGATCACCAAAGCCGTCGCTGAAAATGCAGCTGACATCGGCATTTTCACGATGGGACATCATGGCCAGAACCTCGAGACCTTCCCTTACCACAATGACGAACTCGTACTGATTACGCCACGGCATCACAGGCTGGCGCAGAGACAGTCAATTTCGCTTGCCGAAACGCTTGATTTTGATTATGTCGGCCTTCACACCGGAAGCGCCATCAATCATCAACTGATCAAGGCAGCGACTGAATTACAACGTAGCCTGAAGCTGCGCATTCAGGTCACCAGCTATGACGCATTGTGCCTGATGGTCGATGCGGGGCTGGGCATCGGAATCATCCCAAGTAACAGTGCACAACTCTATTTGAAATCTTTGGCCATCAAGGCCATCGTTTTGAACGAGCCGTGGGCGAAGCGCGAATTGGCGATTTGTGTTCGCTCCTACGACTCACTTTCTGTCGGCGCCAGAATCCTGGTCGATCAGCTCAAAAATCGTTGTTGAATCGAATGGCACGAACCTGCCATCGCATTTCACGATGGCAGGTTCGTGTAATAGCGTTTTACCCCGCATGAAGTGGCCTCCATACTTCGGGTGACACGGTGCAGTTCCTGCCAAAACCAGCGAGCACCGGCCATTCCACGAAGGAGCATCGATGATTCATTCATGCAATCAGGGCGCCATGAAGCCGAGCGATTTTTCTCGATGAGTTCAAAACCATCGAACGACAGGAAGTCGCCGCTTGCTGGGATGAAGGTGATCGAACTGGGGACGTTGATCGCCGGTCCTTACGCCGCAAGTCTTCTAGCCCAGTTCGGCGCCGAAGTGATCAAGATCGAGCCGCCCGGTGATGGCGATCCGCTGCGCAAATGGCGCAAGCTCCACAACGGCACGTCCTTGTGGTGGTACACCCAAAGCCGAAACAAAAAATCGATCACGCTCAACCTGAAGTCGGAGAAGGGCCAGCAGATCGTGCGCGACCTCGTTCGGGATGCGGACATCGTGATCGAGAACTTCCGCCCCGGATCGCTCGAAGCATGGGGTTTGGGCTGGGAACAGTTGTCGCAGATCAATCCGGACCTGGTCATGGTGCGCGTCTCGGGCTACGGCCAGACCGGGCCCTATCGGGATAGGCCTGGATTCGCGGCCATCGCGGAGTCCCTGGGCGGTCTGCGGCACCTGGCGGGCTACCCAGACCGCCCGCCCGTACGTATGGGCGTGAGCATCGGCGATACGCTCGCTTCACTCTACGGGGTGATCGGTGCGCTGCTGGCGATGCATCACCTCAAGGTGAATGGGGGCGAAGGGCAATATATTGATGTGGCGTTGTACGAGGCCGTCTTCGGCGTGATGGAGAGCCTCATTCCAGAATTCTCGGTTTCCGGTTATGTCCGCGCATGCACGGGGGCAAGCTTGCCGGGGATATCTCCCTCGAACACCTACCTGTGCAAGGATGGCCAGTACGTCGTCATCGCCGGTAATGGGGACAGCATTTTTAAGCGAATGATGAAAGCCATCGGCCGCAGCGATCTAGCCGATGACCCCGAACTCGCCCGCAATGACGGCCGTGTCGAACACAACGACATGCTCGACGACGCGATTTCCAGGTGGACGACTTCTCACGACCTGGCCGATGTGCTGAGAACGCTCGATGCAGCCGCTGTTCCGTGCAGCAAGATTTATTCAGCGGCCGACATCCATGCTGACCCCCATTACCGGGCACGCGACATGATTGGGCAGTTCTCTCTGCCGGATGGGCAGGAGATCGACCTGCCCGGCATCGTGCCCAAGTTGAGCAAGACGCCCGGGCAAACGCAATGGCTCGGTCCCACACTCGGCGCTCACACCGCGGAGGTTCTGGCCTCCATTGGCATGGACAGCAATGCGATTGCCGAACTCAGGGCGCAAGGTGTCGTTTAAGCGACCATCACCAACCAAGCAGGAACTCAAGCATGCTGTTCCCGAAATCACCCATGCGGGTTTCGATCCAAGACGTTGCCGTGCGTGACGGTTTCCAGAGCGAACCGGTTTTTGTACCGACCGACGACAAGATCAAACTGATTGACCGGCTTTCCCAGGCGGGCCTGGCCAAGATCGAGGTGACCTCGTTCGTCTCGCCCAAGGCGATACCCAACCTGCGGGACGCCGAGCAAGTCATGCGTGGAATCACCAAGGCTGTCGACGTGGCCTATGTCTGTCTGGTTCCGAACGAACGCGGCTGCGAGCGTGCGCTGGCCTGCGGGGTGGACGAGATCAACCTGGTCATGTCCATCGGCGAGCGCCACAACTTGGCGAACATGCGCATGAGCTGTGAACAATCCCTGGAACAGTTCCGCCTTGTGATGGCCATGGTCAGGGGGACCGGAGTACGCGTGAACGGCACCATCGCTACAGCCTTCGGTTGCCCGTTCGACGGCGACCAGGCACCAAGCAAGATCTTGCGGGCTGCCACGCACGATCTCGACATGGGCATGCACAGCGTGACACTCGCCGACACGACTGGCATGGCCGCGCCACGGCAGGTTGGTGAACTGGTGCAACTCTTCCTGCAGGCGTTTCCTGCGGTGCCGCTAACCCTGCATTTTCACAACACGCGCGGCATGGGACTGGCCAATGTGATCGCCGCCATTGAGGCTGGCGCCCGCCGCTTCGACGCCTCGTTGGGCGGAATCGGCGGTTGTCCCTTTGCTCCGGGTGCCACGGGCAATATCTGCACCGAGGATCTGGTGCACATGCTGGAGTCGTGTGGCGTTTCCACGGGCGTCGATCTGGATGGGCTGATCGCGATCGCGAAAGACCTGCCGCGCCTCCTCGGTCACGACGTTCCGGGGCAGGTCCTCAAAGCCGGGAAACGAACGGATCTGCATCCACACCACACTCCACTCCTGATTGCTTGAAGCGAACGCATTCAACTCAAAAAGATTGATTTCATGAAAAAAACGACTCAACTCAAGCATCTTCTGCAGGCCAAGAAACTGCTCGTCGCACCCGGCGCCTATGACGCGCTGAGTGCCAAGATCATCGCGCAAGGCGGATTCGACGCTGTCTATATGACGGGCTACGGCGCCTCGGCCAGCGTGCTGGGTGCGCCTGACGTGGGTTTGCTCACGATGAGCGAGATGCTGAAGCGCGCGGGGGATATCGTTGAGGCTGTGAAGATCCCGGTACTCGCCGACGGCGATACCGGATTTGGCAATGCCATCAACGTCAGGCGCACGGTCAGGGAATACGAAAAAGCGGGCGTCTGCGGCATCCAGCTCGAAGACCAGGTCTCCCCCAAAAAATGTGGCCACATGCCGGGGCGCGAGGTCATTCCGATGGAAGACATGGTGCAGAAGATCAAGGCGGCTGTCGACACGCGCCAGGATGATGATTTCGTCATCGTTGCACGCACAGACGCTCGGACCACCCATGGTCTGGACGAAGCGCTGCGCCGGGGACGAGCGTACGAGCAGGCTGGCGCCGACGTGATCTTCATCGAGTCTCCAGAAAGCATGGACGAACTCAAGCGAATCAACGTGGCGTTTCCCAACACGCCCACGCTTGCCAACATGATCGAGGGCGGCCGGACCCCGCTGCTGAGCGCCGATGAACTCGAGCGATTGGGTTTCGGGATCGCCATCTACCCTCTCGGGCCGCTGTATGCCGCAGCGAAGGCGGTCGAGTCGTACTTAAAGGAACTCCGGACGGCCGGGAGCGTGGCGCACAAGGTGCAGGACATGATCACCTTCGCAGAGTTCAACACGCTCATCGGTCTGGCCGAATACGGTCAACTCGAAGATCTCTACAAGATCACGCACTCCATCCCAAAACCGGGATGACGATGTGTTTGAAACCCCGCTCAGGGCCTCATGGCAGGAGGGTTGAATGCATGGCAACGCTCTGTGAAAACTTCGAGCAAGGCCGTTGCGGCCTGCCTTGCTCTGCATCGTTCAACGCTTGCTCGTGGAAGATGCAAGTTGCCCTGGAGGCCGCAACCCGGTTCAGTCAGCAACGCTTCACTGAAGATGCTCTCTGAATTTTGAAACAACCAAAGACATCAGGAGACAAGATATGGCTTCAATACCCGTCACTCCAGCATCGTCGCCACAGGACATTGCTTCAAGACCTGCCGCTGCGGCGCTTTCGACCCAGAGTCCAACCATCGCCGCGCGCATCGACCGCCTGCCACCTTCTAAAACCGTGCGCAACATGGTGGCCTTGCTGTCGCTGGGTGGTTCGTTCGAGTTTTATGACCTGTTCCTCACGGCGTATATCGCCCCAGGCCTGTTCAAGAGCGGGGTGTTCACCGCCACCACCAAGGGTTTGTTTGGTATGGAGGGCATCGCCAGCTTCGTGGCTGCACTGTTCGGCGGTTTATGGGTGGGCACGCTGTTCGTGAGCTGGCTGTCGGATCGGTACGGGCGGCGCGCCATATACACATGGTCACTACTTTGGTACTGTGCAGGCACGCTCATCATGGCGTTTCAGCACACGGCGATGAGTATCGACATCTGGCGTTTCATCGCCTCGATCGGCATCGGCGTGGAGTTGGTGAACATCGACAGTTATGTGTCGGAAATTGCGCCCCGCGCGCAACGAGGACAGTATTTCGCCTTCAACCAGGTCTTTGCGTTTGCGGCGGTCCCAGTGGTGGCTTTCCTCGGGTGGATGCTCGTCCCGCAGCAAATCATGGGGCTGGACGGCTGGCGCTGGGTGGCCATCATTGGCGCGATTGGCGCGGTGTTCGTCTGGTTCATCCGGTTGCGCCTGCCCGAGTCTCCCCGTTGGCTGGCGCAGCACGGACGACATGAGGAGGCCGATCGCATCCTGCGCGCCATAGAGAACAAGGTGCAGACCGAAACCGGACAACCACTGCCGTTGCCGGTCGTGGTCGCGGGAGAGGACGAAACGGTACGCGGCGAATGGATGGAAATGTGGCACGACGCCTACCGTCGCCGCACCACCATGCTCATCCTGTTCAACATCCTGCAGACCGTTGGTTTTTACGGCTTTGCGGTCTGGGCGCCAACCTACCTGATTTCAAAGGGACTGGATGTCACCAAATCGCTGGAGTACACCTTCATCATCGCGATGGCCAATCCCGTGGGACCAGTGATCGGTTTGTTGTTTGCGGACCGCTTTGAGCGCAAGTGGCAGATTGGCATCGCTGCCCTGGTTGTCGCCGCAGCCGGACTGCTGTTCGCCAACTCTTCGGCGGCACTGCCGGTCGTGCTGTTCGGCATCCTGGTCACGCTGGCCAACAACTGGATGAGCTTTGCGTTCCATGCTTACCAGTCCGAGCTTTACCCGACGCGCATTCGCGCGCGAGCAGTGGGTTTCGTGTATTCGTTCAGTCGCATCAGCGCAGTCTTTAGCGGATTCTTGATCGCTTGGCTGCTGGGGCACTATGGAGCCATGGGGGTGTTCAGTTTCATCGCCGCGGCCATGGTGGGGGTTTTCCTCGTCGTTGCCACGATGGGTCCGAACGTGACGAAGCGCCGGCTTGAGGATATTGCACGATAGCCATGCCGCGTCCCGCATGAAGGTTGCGCTGTGCCAGGCCCTGCTGACCGCTGGGCACAGCGCACCGGCATTGGACCCACCCTGGCAGAGCATTGGGTGGCCGTGGCGGTCGATGTGAAGTCTGATGAATGTCGAGCTTGGCATGGCTCGAACATCGCGTCGACTGCGCGACGCCGCGCAAGATCCGAGAAATTCACCGAACGGCTTCAAGCCATCCAAACGATCACAAACGGCCTTGACCATCATCAAAATCGGCACACCAAGCAGTAAGCCCAAGACTCCCCAAAGCCAACCCCAGGCGAGCAATCCGACGAACACGGCGACCGGCCTGAGTTGGCTGCTGCGACTGGTCAGCCAAGGCTTCAGCAAATTGCTAACCAGCGTATGGATCCCGAGAGAAACCCCGCAGATGACCCGTGCCATGTCGAGAGAGCCAACCTGCAAAAAAAGCGACCGGTCCCGATGTGGATGCCGTGATCAGTGCGCCGACATAAGGCGCCAGGTTCAAGACACACGCCACGATGCCCAAGACTGCGGCGTTTTGCAGGCCCTGCGCCATCAGCGCCAGCCCGGTGAGCACGGCAACCAGCGCACTCGTGAAAATTTGTACTTGCAGGTAGCTCTGGATTGGATCGGTGATTTCATCGAGTACTTGCAGCGTGATCTTCCTGCCGCTCAAGCTCGGCCCGGTCAGCTCGAGCAACTTGCGTCGAAAGCTGTGCCTGAAATGATCAGGAAGTAGGTCAGGAACTGGATAGCTGCCGTCTGACCCAACAGGGTCAACAGGCCAATCCTGCCAGACCAAAAATAATCCTTGACGTTGAAACTCGAAGGCTCAACGACCACACACATGGCTTCATGGCTTGGCGAACCTCGGTCTGGTTGCCAGCCGCTTTTTCGACTTGTGTCGCGGCATGTTGCACCGTCTCCAGTGCTGAGTCGTGATGTCCATGGCTGGGCCTGATTTCCGTTTTGAACTATTGGACGACAGCCGGCAAGACAACGACCAGCCGTGTCGCCTGGCTGCTCAGCAAGAACGCTGCAATGCCAATTGCGCTGCAAATCGTCAACAGGATCATGGCGGTACCGAGCCAACGCGCACGAGCCGGTGCTCGAACCAGTTCACCGCCGGCGAGAGCGCGTCGCGCAAGATCAGACTCGTCAAGAGCGGTATGAAAACAGCTTTGGCCCAACTCAATACGAAGATGCTTGCCAACGCGGCCAGAAGCACCAGCGACATGCTGCGAATGTTGACAGGCACGCGCATCAGCAAAGGCGTCGGCTCGCTCGCGCTGTGCTCCTGGTCCGCTTGCGGAGCAGGCCATGCCGGGCTGTTGCCGTCGTCTTCGCGCAGGATGAGTGCATCCAACATGCTCGTGATGGTCACCAGCGATGCGCGATGCCGTGCATCCCGGTGCCTGCTCCGGGCCGCCTGCAGCAACCCCCTGGATGCATGCCGTGACATGGCTGGATGGCGCGGCAGATTTTGTGGCAGAGGAGCGCTGCCGTCTTGCAGCGGTTGGTTCCAGGGCCACGGGGTTGGGGCACGGCCAGATCGTGTCGCGTGCAGTTCCTTGCTGGCCTTGTTGTCTTGAACCGGGAGCCGTCCTAGCATGCAAGCTCCACGTCAAGATAAGGATCGCCATGAATCCCGAAGAGTTGATTGCCGCACAAAAAGCCCAGTTCGAAAATCTGTTCAATATGGTGACCAAGACCATGGACAGCATGGAAAAACTGGTGACCCTCAGCATGCAGACGGTGAAGTCCACCTTGCAGGACAGTGCCGAGGAGACCATGGCCAAGATGTCGGCCAAGGATTTGCAGAGTCTGACAACCCAGCAGGGCCAGTGGATGGAGCCGCTGGCTGAACGCATGCTGAGCTATGCCCAGCATGTGCAGCAGATCACGTCCGGCGCACAGGCTGAAATCGCCAAAAACGCAGAGGCTCAGGTGGCGGAGATGCATCGCCAGTTCATGGCCCTGGTCGACAGCTCGGCGAAACACGCCCCTGCCGGCTCCGAGCCCGCTGTCGCGATGATGAAGACCGCCATCCAAGGCGCCAACGCCGCTTACGAGTCGGTGCGCAAGGCGTCGAAGCAAGCGGGAGAAATGGCCGAGAAGAATCTTCATGCGGCCACGACTGCTGCGCGTCAATCCGTCGAGGCCGCCTCGACCCGGTCGAAACGCAAAACCTGAGTCCAGACGGCCGAACCGGCCTTGAGGGCGTCCGAACCCGCCCTCAAGGCTCGGGGCCACGCGGGGCTCGGGATTGTTCCTGCCCGTGATGCTCGAGTCGTCGCTGCGTCTGCGACCCTTGCCATCCTGTGCCGGCGCCCTCCGCCATGCCGCCACCCCGGCTGGGAGCATGGCGGGTGCAAACCTGGCGTGAACAGACCCTAATCCTGTTCGGCCCGCATGCGCGTCTTGGCCCAGTGGGAGAACCGAAACCCAGGTGCAAGCCTGGAGAGGTTCCGGGGCTGCAACCCGCTCCAGTCGGTCCGGCTCGCCAGTGCCTGATTGAATCGGAACGAGAACGCCTGCATCGCATGCCGGCGCCCCTGCGGATCGACGGCTTTGAGGTTCACGGTCCAGTGTGACCGGTTCATGGACATGGCGCCATACACCAGGGGAATCATCCCAACCGTGTCTTGCAACAAGAACGACAGGCCGATGATGGTGGGTTCGTTCTTGATCTGGCGATGCGTCAGAGGCGAATGAACCAGGTGCATCGCCTGCAGCATCGGCAGGCTGGCGATGAGTTTTTCAAGATCGCAAGTGAGGGTGATCTGCACGGTTTTGCCGATCCGAGCCCTCTGGATCGTGCAGTCAAACGCCGCCTGGGCACCCTGAATGTCATTCCAGACCGAGGGCGTGGCGGAGGCCGGCGGCTGGTGCAGGGCGACGAGAACCGCCATCGCCCTCCTGGCCGACTGCAGCGTCATGGCCATCCCCCTTGCACGCTGCCATGGACTGTTCATGCGATCGATGCGTTCTCGGGAGCAACATCCCGCGTCGACTTCGGCGACTACTTCATCGACTGCGGCGTTTTGCGCTGCGGTGGATGTTCGTTTTTGAACAATCGATCCGCGATCACCTGCTGGCCCGGGGACAGCACACCGTACAGTTCGTCGAACGTGGCCGACAGCCTCTGCATGTTGTCCGCATTCATCTGCGCGATGGCGGCATAGGATTTCATGGCCTCAACAGCCGTCATGCTCGGCAGCTTCAAGATGCGCTCATGGAACGCCTGTTCCATCATCTGCGCATTCTGACGCATGGTGTGGGCGAAAGCATTCCATTGTGGTGCCTGCTGCGGCGTGATCTTCAACTGGGAGTGCAACGCGTCGATGCGCTTTTCGACGAGGTCCTCGCGTTTTTCGGATCGCTGGTCTGCCGGCGCCATCGCGGATGTTGGCTTGGCCAGGTGGCTGGACGTCGTCGTCTGCGCTTCAGCAACTGACGTCAGGACGACAAGCATCAACACGGCAGGAACAGCCGCGAGGCGAAGGATGGTTTTCATGGTCGGGAACTCGTGAGTTGGTCGGGGGATCGGCAGCCAGCCGGGGGGTTCCGGTGACGTCCAGGTAGCCAAGGAACTGGCGCGCGGGCAACAGCCTCAATGCGAGGGCTGGTAATAGCCCGCACCGGGCGACGGTGCGTAGTACGGGCCCGGTGGTGGAGCGGGTGCGTAATACGAACCCGGCGGAGGTGGTGGTGCCGTGTAATACACCCCGGGTGGGGGAGGCGGTGGGGGTGATGCGTACACCACGGCCGGCGGAGGTTGCATTCCACCCGAGACGACCGAGCCGACGACCGCCCCGAGAATGGCCCCGAGGATGAGATTGCCAGCGTTTCCGCCCCCGTTTCCGTAATTCCCTCCGTAACTCCCTCCGTAACCGCCTCCGTAATTGCCGCCGCCGTAAACCGGCGGACCCCGGCGCTGATCGTGGTGGTTGTAGCGTTGATAGCCATGACCATAATGGTCGTTTTGCGCCTGCGCCGACAGCGTCACCGATGCCGTGGCGACGGCAAACAGGGTGGCGACCACTCTGGACGATGTTGGCATGCTTGAACGCTGGGTCATCAGGTGCTCCGGTTGTTGTGTGCTGATCGCCTCATGAAGGGATCAAGGTCCGCGCAAGTACCGCTCTCAGCGACCCCGGACGGTCTCACGGCCAGCCAACGGTTTCGGTTTCGAATGGTGCGATCCACGGATGAACCATGGTTCCGACCTCGGGATCATTCCACCCGGTCGGAGTCCCCAAGATAGGCCGAATGCGGGCAAAGTCAATCCACGTATTGAACGCTGGCC
>JAJZDV010000067.1 GCA_021846025.1 Pseudomonadota bacterium | reverse complement strand
CCGTCGCGCAGGCGCAGGCGGGTGTCGACCACGGCCTGCGGGTCGCGGCTGTGGCCCATCGCGGTGGTGCCGGCGGGGTGGAAGATGGTGGTGGCGATGTCGCCGGCCAGGCGTGCCAGTTCTTCGTCCGTCTGGAACTGCGTGCCGGGCTTGAATTCCTCGGGCTGGTAGGGGGCCAGCGCCGGCTGGGTCACGATGCGGCGCGTCAGGCGCAAGCTGTCGACGGCCACTTGCCGGTCGGCTTCGGTGCTCAGGTAGTTGGGTGCAATGGCCGGGGCATCCTCGAAGCGCGGGCTGGTGATGCGCACCGTGCCGCGGCTGCCGGGGTTGAGGTTGCAGACGCTGGCGGTGAAGGCGTCGAAGCCGTGCAGCGGTTCACCGAAGGCGTCCAGGCTCAGCGGCTGGACGTGGTACTGGATGTTGGGGTGCGTGAACTGTGCGCTGCTGCGGGTGAACACGCCGAGCTGGCTGGGCGCCATGCTCATCGGCCCGCTGCGCTTGAGCGCATATTCCAGCGCGATGGCGGCCTTGCCCCAGGCGCTGGCGGCGCGGGTGTTGAGGGTGCGCGTGCCCTGCACCTTGAACACCGCGCGAATTTGCAGATGGTCCTGCAGATTGGCGCCCACTCCGGGCAGGTCGACCACGGGCGCAATGCCATGCTGCTGCAGCAGGGCGGCCGGCCCGATGCCCGAGAGCTGCAGGATCTGCGGCGAGCCGATCGCCCCGGCGCTGAGGATGACTTCGTGCTGGGCCTGCGCCGTGAGCATTTCCCGGCCGGTCCACACCTCCACGCCGCTGCAACGCAGGCTGCCGTCGGGCCGGGTGTCGATGCGCAGGCGTGAAACCTGGGCCGAGGTCCAGAGCTCGACGTTGGGCCGGCCGTAGCAGGTGGGACGCAGAAACGCCTTGGCGGCGTTCCAGCGCCAGCCCGCCTTCTGGTTGACCTCGAAGTAGCTCACGCCCTCGTTGGTGCCGCGGTTGAAGTCGTCGGTGGCGGGAATGCCGGCTTGCTGCGCCGCCTGGGCGAAGGCGTCGAGAACGTCCCAGCGCAGGCGTTGCTGCTCCACGCGCCATTCGCCGCCGTGGCCGTGGAAGGCGGCAAAGGCGGGGTCGGCCTTGGTGGGGTCGTCGCCGCGCCAGTGGTTTTCGTGGGCCATGAAATCGGGCAGGCAGGCGTTCCAGTTCCAGGACGCGTCGCCGAGCTGCTGCGCCCAGGCGTCGTAGTCGCGCGCCTGGCCGCGCATGTAGATCATGCCGTTGATGCTGCTGCAGCCGCCGAGCACCTTGCCGCGCGGGTAGCGCAGGGTGCGGCCGTTCAGGCCCGCGTCGGGCTCGGTCTGGTAGAGCCAGTCGGTGCGCGGGTTGCCGATGCAATAGAGGTAGCCCACCGGAATGTGAATCCAGTGGTAATCGTCCTTGCCGCCGGCCTCGATCAGCAGCACGCTTTTGCTTGGGTCGGCGCTCAGCCGGTTGGCGAGCAGGCTGCCCGCCGTGCCGGCGCCGATGACGATGAAATCGAAGGTGGTGTCGCGCATGGTGGTCCACATGATCGCATGCCATCAGGGCTTGTCGCGCAAAGTCCGGGCCGTCTTCGGGGCGAGCCCCATCGCCACCATCGTCCTCGCTCCTCTTGCACGACCTGGGTGCGCGGACGGCGCGGCAGGCGGACGTTGCGCTGGTTGTCTTACTTCGCGGTCGGCATGACGAACACGGCGCCTTTCGGGGTGCTTTGCGGCCAGCGCTGCATGATGCTTTTTTGCTTGGTGTAGAAGCGCACGCCCTCTTCGCCGTAGGCGTGCATGTCGCCGAACAGGCTGGCCTTCCAGCCGCCGAAGCCATGCCAGGCCATGGGCACCGGAATGGGCACGTTGATGCCCACCATGCCCACCTGGACGCGGCGGCCGAATTCGCGCGCCACGTGGCCGTCGCGGGTGAAGCAGGCCACACCGTTGCCGAAGGCGTGGGCGTTGACCAGGTCGAGCGCGGCGTTGAAGTCGGGCACGCGCACGCAGCTCAGCACCGGGCCGAAAATTTCGTCCTGGTAGATGCGCATGCCGGGGGTGACGTGGTCGAACAGCGTGCCGCCCAGCCAGAAGCCATCGTCGTGTCCGGGCACGGTTTGCGAGCGGCCATCGACCAGCAGCTTCGCGCCCTGCTGCACGCCGGAGGCGATCATGCCGCGGATGCGTTCGCGTGCCGCGGCCGTGACGATGGGGCCCATCTCGGCGTCCGGTTCCATGCCGTTCGTCGTCTTGAGCTGCTGCGTGCGCTCGATCAGCCGGGGCATGATCGTGTCGGCCACGTCGCCCACCAGCACGGCCACCGAAACGGCCATGCAGCGCTCACCGGCCGATCCAAAGGCGCTGCCGATGAGCGCGTCGACCACCTGGTCGAGCTCGGCGTCGGGCATCACCACCATGTGGTTCTTCGCTCCGCCCAGTGCCTGCACCCGCTTGCCGAAGCGTGCCGCCTCCTGGGCGATGTGATGCGCCACCGGCGTGGAGCCGACGAAGCTGATGGCGCGCACGTCCGGGTGCTGCAGCAGCGCATCCACCGCCGCCTTGTCGCCTTGCACGACGTTGAACACTCCATCGGGCAGGCCGGCCTGCTTGAACAGCTCGGCCATGAGCAGGCTGGGCGACGGATCGAGCGGACTGGGCTTGAGCACGAAGGTGTTGCCCGCGGCGATGGCCACCGGGAACATCCAGCACGGCACCATGCAGGGGAAGTTGAACGGCGTGACCCCGGCCACCACGCCCAGCGGCTGGCGCAGCGTCCAGTTGTCGATGCCGGTGGAGACTTGCTCGGTGTAGTCGCCCTTGAGCAGTTGCGCAATGCCGCAGGCGAACTCGATGATTTCGATGCCGCGCGTGACCTCGCCCTGGGCGTCGGTGAACACCTTGCCGTGCTCGGCGGTGATCATGGCGGCAAGGGTGTCGCGGTGCTGGTTCATCAACTCCAGAAACTTGAACAGCACCCGCGCGCGCCGCAGCGGCGGAGTGTCGGCCCATGACGGGAAGGCGGCTTGCGCGGCAGCCACCGCGGTGCCGACATCGCCGGCATCGGCCAGGGCGACCTGTCGCGCCACCTGGCCGGTGGCCGGGTTGTAGATCGGCTGGCTGCGGCCGCTGGCGCCCGGCGTGGCCTGGCCTTGCATGAAATGGCCGACCGTGGCCGTGGCGGTGAAGGCTTCTGGGGCACCCATGCGAATCTCCTGGATTGAATGTGCAGTCGAGTCATCGTAGGCTTTGGCTCCGAGCCTGAATAGCCATGCGCCGTGACAACATCGTTCAAATGCGTGAACAATAAGCCGATGACTGCATCCATGGGACGATGACGTCCTCCATTCCTCCCCGCGACGACCTGCTGTGGCAGCAGGTGCATTGGCTTGGCATCATTGCCAGCGCCGGCAGCCTGACGGCGGCGGCGCAACGCCTGGGTGTGTCCAAGGCCGCCGTGAGCCAGCACCTGGCCCTGCTGGAGCGCCGCGTGGGGGTGCCGCTGGTGCGGCGCACCACCCGCGCCCTGCGCCTGACCGAAGCCGGACAGGGTTTGGTGGACGACACCGTGCCCGCCTTTGCGCAGATCGCCCAGAGCGTGGCTGCAGCGCACGAACTGGCCCAGGCGCCGCGCGGGTTGGTGCGCGTGACGGCCCCGGTGGCGCTGGGGCGGCAACATATCGCCCCGCATCTGCTGGACTTCCTGCGGCGCTATCCGGACATTCGCGTCGAGCTGGAACTCTCGGATCGGCTGGTGAACCTGTCGCAAGAGGGATTCGATCTGGCGATTCGCCATGTCGCCGCGCCACCCGACAGTGCCGTGGCCTGGAAGCTGTGCGTCACCCGTTCGCTGCTGGTGGCGGCGAACGGCTATTTGCGCCGACGCGGCGTGCCGCAACATCCGGTCGATCTGGCCGGGCACGATTGCCTCACCTATCTGCGCCCGGGAGCGGCGGTGTGGATGTTCGAGCGCGCGGCCGAGGCCGACAGTGCGCCGCTGTCGGCGGGACAGCCCGAAC
Source organism: Pseudomonadota bacterium (assembly GCA_021846025.1). GTDB lineage: Bacteria > Pseudomonadota > Gammaproteobacteria > Burkholderiales > Burkholderiaceae_C > Thiomonas_A. Next base: position 12,029 of record JAJZDV010000067.1, on the reverse strand, counting down.
GGCAGCCCGAGCGGGTGCGCGTCACGGTGCATGGTGCGCTGCGCGCCAACACCACCGAGGTTCTGCGCGAGGCCCTGCTGGCGGGCCTGGGCATCGCCCTGGTTCCCGATTTCAGCGTGGCCAGACCGCGCAACATGCAGCGCCTCAAACAGGTTTTGCCCGCCTGGAAGCCGGTGGGATTTTTCGGCGACAGCATCTACGCCATCCGCCCCTGGAGCCCAAGCACACCGCGCGCGGTGCAACTCGTGGTGGAACACCTGCGCACGGCGCTGACCGGCGGTTTCGCGCAGTTGGGGTTTGATTGACACGATGCATCCATCACAATCCAGCCATCAACAGGAGAGGGAGAGCCGATCATGGATCAATGGGCATTGGTGACGGGTGCTTCGGGCGGCATCGGCCTGGAGATTGCCCGCGAGCTGGCCGCAGCGGGCTATGCGCTCGTGCTGAGCGCGCGCAGCGACGGCAAGCTGCAGGACTTGGCCGAAGCGCTGCGGGTGCAGCACGGCACGCGCTGCCTTTGCATGCCGCTGGACCTTGGCGCGCCCGACGGGCCGGAGACGCTGCTGCGGCGCATCGTCGAGGCGGGCGTGGAGCCCACGGTGCTGGTGAACAACGCCGGCTTCGGGGTCTACGGCCGCTTCGCCGACGTGGACGTCGCGCAGACCCAGGGCATGATCGACCTCAACATCAGCGCGCTCACGCGGCTCACAGCGCTGCTGTTGCCGGCGATGCTGCGGCAAGGCCGTGGGCGCATCCTCAACGTGGCGAGTACCGCGGCGTTCCAGCCCGGCCCCGGCATGGCGGTGTATTTCGCGAGCAAGGCCTATGTGCTGTCGCTCAGTGAGGCGCTGGACTCCGAGTTGCGCTGGCGCGGCATCAGCGTCACCGCGCTGTGCCCGGGAGCAACCGAAACCGGCTTTGGCGCACGAGCACAGGGCAAGCAGCGTTCCGCACTGTTTCGCGGCCCCATGGCGACGGCGCGAGACGTGGCGCGTTACGGCGTGCTGGCGATGGAGCGTGGCCAGCGTGTGGCGGTCTATGGCCTGCTCAACCGCATGCTGGCGGCCAGCGTGCGCTTCACCCCGCGCTCGGTGGTGACGGCGCTGGCGGGTTGGATGATGCGCGAGGTCTGAGGGCGCCCGGCGTTGCCGTCACGGCGGCGCCGGCGCGGCTTCAACTGCGCTGCGGGCTGGCGCCGCAGCCGCCAGCGGTGGTCAAGGGTGAGGCCGCCGAGCCCTGGGCCCGCGCGGCATCGCCGCACACCGGGCATTGCGGGTTGCGGGCGATGCGGATGGTGTGGATGTCCATGTCGAGCGCGTCGATCAGCAGCAGGCGGCCCGCCAGGCTGTGGCCGGCACCGGCCATGAGTTTGAGTGCCTCCGCAGCTTGCAGGCTGCCGACGATGCCCACCAGCGGCGCGAACACACCCATCACGGCGCAACGCACCTCCTCCAGCGGCATATCGGGCGGGAACAGGCAGGCATAGCAGGGGGCTTGCTCACCGTCGGCGCGCGTGCGCGGATCGAACACACTCACCTGGCCGTCGAAGCGGATGGCCGCACCGCTCACCAGCGGCACGCCGTGACGCACGCAAGCCGCGTTGAGGGTGTGGCGGGTGGCGAAGTTGTCGCTGCAGTCGATCGCCACCGTGGCCTGCGGCACCAGCGTGCCCAGCAGCGCGGCGTCGGCCCGGTGCGGCACTCTGTCCACCTGCGCGCGCGGGTTGATCTGGATCATGGCCGCGCGCGCCGAATCCACCTTGCGCTGACCCACCCGCGCCTCGGTGTGCGCGATCTGGCGTTGCAGATTGGTGAGGTCGACGGCATCGTCGTCCACCAGCGTGATGCGCCCGACCCCGGCGCTGGCCAGATAGAGCGCCACCGGTGAGCCCAGCCCGCCCGCACCCAGCACCAGGGCGTGGCTCGACGCGATGCGCTCCTGGCCTTCGACGCCGATGTCGTCGAGCAGGATGTGGCGGGAGTAGCGCAGCAGTTCAGCATCGTTCATGGCATCAAGCATAGAGGGGGTGCGCCCAGGGCGCGCGCCACCGGCCCGTGCGCAGACCCGAGGGGGTCGACAGCATCGTGTGACGCATGGATACATGTGCGAGCTTGCTCATTCTTCGTCTATCAATAAGAATGATTCGTATTTGGAGATTTGATGCGAATCCAGTGTTGGATCCTGGCCGCGGCAGGCCTTGCCGCGATGCTGTCCGGCGTGCCGGCGCAAGCGCATCCATGGCTGGTGCAGCCCTGCGATGTGGACGACTACATCACCAAGGCCATCGGCATCGAGGAACCCTGGCTGGAAAACGCGGTCTATGGGTTCGCCCAGGCCGACAACAACGGCTCGCCGCGGGCGCTCACGCTCTCGACCGAGTTCGAGCGCAAGTTCAGCGATCGCCTTGGCATGGAACTGGACCTTCCGGCCTACACCGCCAACGAATCCCTCGGCCCAGGGCAGGGCGCCTTCGGTCCCGCGGCTGCCGGCTTGAAGTTCGCGGCCGTGCACACCTGCAATTTCAGCGAAGGACGCGCCAGCCTGCTGACGGTGGAGGTGGAAGGCCAGTACTGGGCCAACCCGCGCCCGAGTGTGCTGCCGGGGGAGGGCAATACGGTGACGACCCAGGTGATGTGGGCGCAGCTCTGGTATCCCTGGTTCACCCAGGGGGAGGCGGGCTACACACAAGGCGTTGGTGCAGGTGCCGGCAGTGGCTGGTTCGTCAACACCAGCTTGGGCCATGCCCTTGGCGCGGCTTATGCCGTGCAGCTGGAAGTCGAGTTGGACAACCAAGTCGTGCTGGGTGATGGGCGCCGCGGGATCGGCGGGCATGTGATGCCGCAAATCGCCTGCCACTTGACGCCGCAGTGGCTGTTGGCCCTCGGCGAGCAGGCTGCGATCCAGCAAGGCCAGTCACGGTCGCTATGGTCGAGCTGGTTGATGGTTGAGCACGATTTCTGATCCAGCACCGCTCTGGCGGGCACGCCGCGGGCAGGTGGCGTCGGTTCAGGTCAGGCGGCAACTGGCAGCCGGGTTCATTTTTTGGCCGGAGCCGAGGGGACCGCAGGCTTGGACGCAGGAACCGTGGCGGTGGTCGTGGCGGTGGGCTTGGCGGATTTTTCGTCCGCCTTGGCCAGCCATTTGGTCGTCACGACCGGCTTGCCCTGCAGTTCGTTCAGGGCCTGTTCGACCTGCCAGTCATCCTTGCTGCCGTACTCCGGCAGTTTCGGGAATTTGTTCGGGTCCTTCTCGATCTCGGCTTCCAGCAGACGGCGGGCTTCTTCCTGCTTGCGCAACTCGTCCTTGATGCCGGTCGAATCGGCCGATTCGCTGCCCGTGCCGATCTGGTTCTTGTAATCCACCTCGCGCATGCGCAACGCGGCGTAGGGGTCGCCGGTGGGCAGCGGATCGACGAAGTAGTTCGGTGTGATGCCCTTGGCCTGAATGGACTCACCGTTGGGCGTGTAGTAGCGCGCCGTGGTCAGCTTGAGCGCCGTGTCCGGGCCCAGCGGCAGAACCGTTTGCACCGAACCTTTGCCGAAGGTCTGGGTGCCCATCACCACCGCTCGCTTGTAATCCTTCAAGGCGCCGGTGACGATTTCCGAGGCCGAGGCCGACCCGCCGTTGACCAAGACGACGAGGGGCAGCGATTTGACCGCGGCCGGCAGGCTGGACAGTGGGTTGTCACCGGGAATACGGGAGTAATCGCTCGGTGTGTTGCGGTAGCTCACATTGGCTTCGGGAATTTGGCCGCGGGTGGAGACGATCACGGCATCCGGCGGCAGGAACACGGAGGCCACGCCCACGGCGCTTTCCAGCAGGCCGCCGGGGTCATTGCGCAAATCGAGCACCATGCCTTTGAGCTTGGGGTCCTGCTTGTAGAACTCGTCGACCTTTTTCACGAAGTCGGCCAGGGTATCGGACTGGAACTGGGTGATGCGCACCCAGGCATAGCCGGGCGCGACGATCTTGCCACGCACGCTTTGCACATGGATTTCCTCGCGCGTGACCGTCACGTTGAAGCTGCGGTTCTCGCTCTTGCGCAGGATCGTGAGCACGACCTTGGTGCCCGGCTTGCCGCGCATGAGCTTGACCGCCTGATTCAGCGGCAGGCCCTTCACCGGGGTGTCGTCGATGCGGGTGATGAGGTCACCGGCCTGAATGCCGGCGCGCGCCGCGGGGGAGCCCTCGATCGGGGAGACGACTTTCACCAGCCCGTCTTCGGCCGAGATTTCAATGCCCACGCCGACGAACTTGCCGCTGGTGCTTTCGCGGAATTCCTTGAAGTTCTTCTTGTCCAGGTACTCCGAGTGCGGGTCGAGGTTGTTCACCATGCCGTTGATGGCATTTTCGACCAGTTTCTTGCCCTCGACCGGCTCGAAAAAGTCGGCCTTGATCAGGCCGTACACCGCCGCGAACTGCTGCAGTTCCTCCAGCGGCAGCGGCGACACGGCGCTGCGCGCCATCGCCTGCAGTTGCAGGGTGGCGAGGGCACCGGTGAGCACACCTGCCGTGACCCAAGCCGCGATTTTGAATTTGCCAGCCATGCGTGATTCCTCGAAGACGCCACAGTATAGATTCGGGGCATCGCCCCCGGAGCGCGTGGGCCTGTGCGGCACAAAGCCGGTCTGTCGGCCATCGGGCCGCGTCGCTGGCTGCTGCGACGCGCGCGGGCGATCAGGTTGCGGCGGCAGTTGCCGCGTCGAGGTAGTAGCGGCGGATGGGCTTGAGCGCCGCATCCAGTTCGTACACCAGCGGCACGCCGTTGGGGATGTTCAGGCCGACGATGTCGGTGTCGGAGATGCCGTCGAGATGCTTGATGATGGCACGCATGGAATTGCCATGCGATACCGCCAGCACCCGCTTGCCGGCGCGGATGGCCGGCGCCAGCGATTCTTCCCACAGCGGCAGCACGCGGCGCACGGTGTCCTTCAGGCATTCGGTCAGGGGCAGGTCCTGGGCATTGACCCGGCCGTAGCGCGGGTCGGCCGCCAGTTCGTGGCGATGCGATTCGTCCATCGAGGGCGGCGGCACGTCGTAGCTGCGGCGCCAGATGAGCACTTGCTCATCACCGTACTTGACGGCGGTTTGTGCCTTGTTCAGGCCCTGCAGCGCGCCGTAGTGGCGCTCGTTGAGCCGCCAGCTGTGCACCGTGGGCAGCCACATGCGATCCATCTCGTCCAGCGTCAGCCACAGGGTGCGCACCGCGCGCTTGAGCACCGAGGTGTAGGTGAGGTCGAAGTCCAGTCCGTGAGCTTTGAGCAACCGGCCGGCTTGCCTGGCTTCGGCCACGCCTTGCTCGGTCAGGTCCACGTCGACCCAGCCGGTGAAGCGGTTTTCCTGGTTCCAGGTGGATTCGCCATGGCGAATCATTACGAGTTTGTGCATGGTGGGACGTCGATTGCGCTTGGATGCGGGATTCAACAGTTGAATCGAGCCTTGATGGTAGTGGAGCGCGCAGGCGCGATCATCGGGAGGGAGGGTGGCCGCCGCGTGTCTCGGATTCGCTGCTCGGGCCGTAATAACCCTGCGCGTTCAATCGCTTGCGGGCGCAGCAATATCCATTCAGGCTGATGTTCCTAAAATGGACGGTTTATCGGATTGGGAGTTGGCATTTTGAAGTTCGTCATGGAAAACCTCTCACTCATCGCCATCGCCCTGGTGTCCGGCGGCATGTTGCTGTGGACCACCTTTTCGGGCAGTGGCGGGGGTGGTGTGACCGCCGCCGAGGCTGTGCGCCTGGTCAACCGCGAGAAAGGGGTGTTGATCGATGTCTGCGAGCCGCAGGAGCATGCGGCCGGCCACTGCGTCGGTTCGCGCAACGTGCCTCTTGCGCAACTCGAACAGCGCCTCGCCGATCTGCCCAAGAACAAGGAAATCCCGCTTCTGCTGATGTGCCAGAGCGGCGCCCGCGCCAGTCGCGCTGCCAACACCCTGCGCAAGCTGGGCTACACCCGTGCCACGGCAGTTGCCGGTGGCCTGCGTGCCTGGCGTGACGCGGGTTTGCCGGTGGAAAAAAGCTGAGTTTGCGTCGGTTCGGGGGCTGATTCGAGGCCGTAGCAACGGCCTCAGCGCAGACCGGGGCGCACGGCCCAGTCCCGCCATCCTGGTGTTGTTGTCGATCGTGAACGCGATCCCGTCTGCCGGGGTCGCGCCACGTTCTGGCCTGGTGTCGTCGGTGGACGACCGGGCCAAGTTTCTGGAGCTTTCATGTCTCAGGTTCGCATGTACACCACCTCGGTGTGCCCCTATTGCGTTCGTGCCAAAGCCTTGCTGCTCAAGCGTGGCGTGCAGCACATCGAGGAAATCCGGGTCGATCTCGACCATCAGGCCCGCTTGCAGATGATGGAAAGCACCGGTCGGCGGACCGTGCCGCAAATCTTCATCGGCCAGACCCATGTGGGCGGCTGCGACGACCTGTACGCGCTCGACGCCCGCGGGGGTCTGCTGGCGCTGCTGCAAGCCGCGGGCTGACGCGGCTCGCAGCAGTCCGAGCCGCACCGGGTGGCTCCTACAATGCCGGATCATTGTCTGCGTCCCTCGTTTTCATCCGCCCTTGAGGCGGGCCCACACTCTGGAGCCTTTTTGCATGAGCACCCCCTCGAATCACGCGGTTGCCGATCAGTCGCCGGTCTTCATGTTGCAGCGTTGCTACCTCAAAGATCTGTCGCTGGAGCAGCCCAATGCGCCGAAAATCCTGCTGGAGCAGGCTCAGCCGACGGTGGATGTGCAGATGAACGTGGAATCGCAAACCGTGGTCGAGGGCATTTTCGAAGTGGCCATCACCGCCACCATCACCGCCCGCGTCAACGACCAGACCCTGTTCCTGGTCGAAGGCAAGCAGGCCGGCATTTTCGAGATGCGCAACATCCCGCAGGAACATGCCGACCTGTTGCTGGGCATCGCCTGTCCGCAAACGGTTTACCCCTACCTGCGCGCCAACCTGGCCGACACCATCACACGCGCCGGGTTTCCTCCCGTGCATCTGGCCGAAATCAACTTCCAGGCGATGTACGAAAGCCAGCAAGCCCAGCAGGCCGGCCAGTCTCCGAGCGGCCTGATCGCGCCCGATGGTTCGGCGTTGAACTGAGATTGCCTTTGCTTCCCGCCCCGCCCCGACAGACGCCGCGACCCACGGTGTCGGCCATGACCGTCCCAGCGTTGTTCCGGGCGCGCTGATCGGCCCGTCCTGCATGCGCATGAACATCGCCGTTCTTGGTGCCGGCGCCTGGGGCACAGCCCTGGCCTGCCATGCGTCAAGTCGCCATGCCGTGCAGCTCTGGGGACGCGACGTGGGGCTGATGCAAGCCTTGCGCACGCGCGGCGAGAACACCCGCTATCTGCCCGGCATTGCCTTGCCCGAAACGCTGGGCTTCACGTCCGATCTGGGCGCGGCCCTGGCGCATGCCGGCGCATCGGCGGGTTCAGGGTTGCTGGTGCTGGCGACGCCGGTGGCCGGTTTGCGCAATGTGGCGCAAACCGTGCGCGAGCATGCGCAGGCCCATGTTGCTGCCGCACGGCCACTGGCGGGCAGCATCAAGCACGTGTTGATCCTGGCCAAGGGCTTTGAGCAGGGTAGCGGGCTGTTGCCCCATGCGGTGCTGGAGCAGGTGTTTGCCGGCTGGGCGGATCGGCCGGCCATCGGGGTGCTCTCCGGCCCGAGCTTCGCCCAGGAAGTGGCGCGTGGACTGCCGGTGGCGCTCAGCGTCGCCAGCGCCGATGGCGACCTCATGCAGCGGGCCGTGCAGGCCCTGCATGGCGGTGGCATGCGCATTTACGCCAGCGGCGACTTGATCGGCGTGGAAGTGGGTGGTGCGGTGAAGAATGTGCTGGCCATCGCCTGCGGCGTGAGCGATGGCCTCGGACAGGGACTCAACGCCCGCGCTGCGCTGATCACCCGCGGCCTGGCGGAAATGTCCCGCCTGGGCATGGCCCTGGGCGCGCAGATGGAAACCTTCATGGGCCTGAGCGGGCTGGGCGACCTGGTGTTGACCTGCACCGGGGACTTGTCGCGCAACCGTCGTGTCGGGCTGCAACTGGCGGCCGGCAAGACGCTCGACAGAATCGTGGCCGGACTCGGGCATGTCGCCGAAGGCGTGCCCACCGCGCAGACCATCTTGGATCTGGCTCATGGCCGAGGAGTGGCCATGCCGATCACCGCGGCTGTGGCCGATTTGCTGGCCGGACGCTGCAACGCCACGGACGCGCTGCGCGCCCTGCTGGCGCGCGAGCCGCAGCCCGAGGCCAGGGCCACGTCGCCCCTCACCGTCGAGACGCCGAGCACCCCTGGGGCGCCAACGTGATCCGGCTCGTCGTCGGCCTCGGCAATCCAGGGCCGGACCATGCGCAGCAGCGTCACAACGCCGGGTTCTGGTGGCTGGATCAGATCGTGCAGCGCGAGGGTCTGAGTCTGCGGGCGGAGCGTGGCTTTTTCGGCGACATCGCGCGTCTGCGCGGCCCGCAAGGCGACGTCTGGCTGCTGGAGCCGACGACCTACATGAACCGCTCCGGCCAGGCCGTTGCCGCCACGGCACGGTTCTACAAAATTCCGCCCGAGGACATTCTGGTGGCGCACGACGAACTCGACCTGCCGCCGGGGCAGATCAAGCTCAAGCTGGCTGGCGGCCACGCCGGGCACAACGGCTTGCGCGATATCGCCGCGCAGCTGGGCACGCCGCAGTTCTGGCGCCTGCGCATCGGCATCGGCCATCCGGGCGACCGCTCCGCGGTCATCGGCTTCGTCCTGGGCCGGCCACCGCGCAGTGAGCTCGATCTCATCGAACAGAGCCTGCAGCGCGGGCTGGATGCGCTGCCGCGGCTTTTGCGCGGCGAATTCGAAGCCGCGATGATGCATCTGCATCGCGGCAACACACCACCGCCTGGGCCGAGCCCAGCGCTGCCGAAGGGCGCCAGCAAGGAGTTGCCATGAGCATCATCACGGGTTTGTACCTGCTGCGTGCGGCGCTGCTGCTGCCGTTGCTGGCCTGGATCCTGCTGCAGAGCGGCGCGGCCATGGCGCAGTCGGTGTACCGATGCGGCAGCACCTATTCCCATGCGCCGTGTCCCCAGGGCAAGCCCGTCGCTGTGGCCGACCCACGCCACCCCGCCCAGGTGCAGCAGGCGCGTGCCCAGACGGCGCGCGATCAGGACCTTGCCGACCGGTTGCATCGTGAAAACGCCGAGCGTGAAGCGGCGCGGCGCAAGGTCTTGAAGCAGGAAAGCCTGCAGGCTCGCAAGAACGCACTGGCCCAGCAGCGCGCCTTGCTGCGGCAGGAGCGTGCCCGCAAGGCGGCGCGCAAGCACGACACGCGCAAGGTGCTGACCGGATCGCCCGCCTCCTGAAGTTTGCAGCGGACGTCGGAGGCGACCCGGGCGGCCTTGATGGCTGGCCCTGATCGGCCGCGTCAGTCGGGGCGCGGGATCGAGGTGTCCGCTGCGGCTGCGGCGGCCCCGGCCGCGGGCGGCAGCACCGGCCCCGTGAGTCTGTGGTACCTCGCCATCAGCACCTCGCGACTTTCCACGCGATCGGGACGGATGGGGATGCAATCGACCGGGCACACCTGCACGCATTGCGGGGTGTCGAAATGGCCGACGCACTCGGTGCAGCGGTCGGGGTTGATGGTGTAGATCTCGGGGCCCATCGCAATCGCCTGGTTCGGGCATTCGGGCTCGCAGACATCGCAGTTGATGCATTCGTCAGTGATCCACAGAGCCATGGCAGAGACCTCCGCGTCTCAGTTCGGTGCACGACCGGCCAGCTTCAGGGCCAGGCGCTGCGTCACCAAGGGAACCACAAATTTGCTCACGTCGCCACCCAGCACGGCGATTTCCCGCACGAACGTCCCGGATACGAACTGGTACTGGTCGGCAGGGGTCATGAAGATGGTTTCCACGTCGGGCATGAGTTGACGGTTCATGCCCGCCATCTGGAACTCGTACTCGAAGTCGCTGACCGCGCGCAGGCCGCGGATCACGACCTCCGCCTTGCGCTCGAGCACGAAATTGCGCAGCAGGCCGGAGAAGCCCTCGACCTCCACGTTCTTGTAGGGTGTGAGGATGGTGCGCGCCAGGTCCAGGCGTTCGTCCAGGCTGAAGAGAGGGTTCTTGTGGTGTCCACCAGCCACGGCGACGATCAGCCGGTCGCAGAGTTTGCTGGCACGGCGCACCAGGTCCTCGTGCCCGCGGGTGAAGGGGTCGAAAGTGCCGGGGTAGACGGCCGTCAGCATGGCGAACTCCAGGGTTGGTGCAGGCTGGCAGTTTATGCCGCGGTGCTGGGTTCAGCCTTGCGCTGCAGCACGGCGTAATGCACTTGACCAGCACGGTCCTGGCGGTGCACGTTCCAGGTGTCGCCGCCGATCCAGGCGGTCAGCTGACGCGCATCGGGCGCTTCGACGTAGGCCATGCCGCCGGCGGGCAGCAGGCGTGAAGCTGCAGCCAGCGCGGCGGCATGCAGGCCGCTGTCGGCCAGCGCGAACGGCGGGTCGATGAACACGATGCCATAGCTCGCCTTGGCGCAGCGTGCGGCGAACTGCAGCGCGTCCTGGGCATGGACGCGGGCCTCGGTCACGCCGAGCCGGGCGCAGGCCTCGGTCAAGACCCGGGCGAGTCGGGCATCGCACTCCACCAGATCGACCCAGGCTGCGCCACGCGACGCTGCTTCCAGACCCAGCGCGCCGCTGCCCGCGAACAGATCGAGGCAGCGCAGACCGGTGAGATCCTGGCCCAGCCAATTGAACAGGGTTTCGCGCACGCGGTCGGGCGTGGGGCGTAAGCCGGGGTGTTGGGTGACCACCAGCTTGCTGCGTTTGAAGCGTCCGCCAATGATGCGAACCTCACCCGGGCCACGTTGGGGCTGCGGGCGGCGGGGTTTGAGTGCAACGGAAGGTTTTGCGGGCATGACGGTGCATCCGACGGTGGTTGGCGCCGGGGAGCATAGCCGCACGCGCTCGGGACTGGCTCCGGACTTGCACAGGCCGCGCGCCGCGGCGGGTGACAATGATGCCAGCGCACGCCACCGCATGGCACCACCGCATGGCACCACCGAACCTCACCGAACCTTCTTTGTCCATGTTCCGTTTTTTCAAACGCAAGCCCGCAGCGTCCGAATCCGCCCAGGTCCAGCCGCAGGAGGCGCAATCGGCCGTGCCAGCTGCAGCCCCTGTTGCCGTGGTGGTCGAAGGCCCCCCGCCCGCCCGCGTGGCTCCGCAGGGTGGCGTCAGGCTGGATGAGGCGGTGACCCCGGACGCTGACCAACCATCCCCGGAGTCGAGCGATCCAGCGCGCGGCGAGGCCGGCACCGAGGCGGCGTTCGGCTGGTTTTCGCGTTTACGCCAGGGCTTGCGCAAGACCGGCTCGGGACTCTCCGTCTTGTTCGGTGGCAGTCGCGTGGACGAGGTGCTGTACGAAGAACTGGAGACGGCGCTGATCCTGGCGGATGCCGGCATGCCGGCGACGCAATTCGTGCTGGAGCAGTTGCGCAAGAAGGTGCGCACCACACGTGCCGAGACGCCGCAGCAGGTCAGGGAACTGCTGCGCGAAGTCTTGGCGGAGTTGCTTCAACCGCTGGAGCGACCGCTCGACATCGGCAAAACCATGCCGACGGTGATCATGCTGGTGGGGGTGAACGGTGCGGGCAAGACCACCACCATCGGCAAGCTCACACGGCATTTGCAACGGGCCGGCTGCAAGGTCTTGCTGGCGGCGGGCGATACCTTCCGTGCCGCTGCCCGCGAGCAGCTCGCAGCCTGGGGCGAACGCAACGCCGTGCAGGTGATCGCCCAGCAGGGAGGCGATCCGGCTGCAGTGGCGTTCGACGCCGTGACCGCCGGCCGCGCTCGGGGCATGGACGTGGTCATCGTCGACACCGCAGGTCGCCTGCCCACGCAACTGCACCTGATGGACGAGTTGAAGAAGATCAAGCGTGTGACGGCCAAAGCGATGGAAGGCGCGCCACATGAAGCCATTCTGGTGATCGACGCCACCAATGGCCAGAACGCGCTGGCTCAACTCCGTGCCTTCGACGAGAG
>JAJZDV010000066.1 GCA_021846025.1 Pseudomonadota bacterium | reverse complement strand
GTCCATGTCCAGCACCAGCAGCTTGAAGTCGGCCAGGCGCAGCCCGGCGGGGACGACGGCCCAGTCGATGCCGTGCTTGCCGGCGATCGTCGGCAGATCGCTGCACGCCACCAGCGGATCGATGCCGGTGTTGCGCAGACGCATGGCTTGCGCTCCCCAGTTCCCCTGCGGGTTCGGGAGTTTTTCCAGGCCGCCCGGCTGGGTGCGTTCGGCAATGTGGGCAACCAGATCGGCATTCAGCGTGCGGGATGCGGGGACTTGCAGGACGAGGTGGTGCATGGTTGGGGTCGTGGTGCCGGATCGTGGTGGATCGCGGGCAAGGTGGATTGGAGAAGGGACGGGGCGTTGGGCCGTGCGGCCTCACGCCGCCAGGGCCTCGCTGCGGGGCTCGCCGAGCAGGCGCAGGGTGTCGCGCACGAGGCGGGCGCGGGCGGGCGCATCCTTGGCTTCACGCTCGATGCGCAGCCGGTCGTTGCCGGCGAGGCGCACATGGCGGTGGTTCTGCACCAGCCAGATGATGCGGGCACCGTCGATGGGCGGATTGGGGCGGAACTGGATGAGGGTCTGTTTGTCGGCTGCATCCACCTTTTGCACGCCGTAGCGCGCGGCCAGCAGCCGCAGACGGTGGGTTTCCATCAAGTTGAGCGCTGCGCCCGGCATGCGGCCGAAACGGTCGATGATCTCTTCGGCCACGTCCTGCAGCCGGGCTTCGTCGCCCGCGGTGGCGAGCCTCTTGTACAGGCTCAGGCGCGCGTGCACATCGGGGCAGTAATCGGCCGGCAGCAGGGCCGGTTCGTGCAGGTTGATTTCGGTGGCCACGCCCAGCGGGTGCAGCAGATCGGGCTCGTGCCCGGCCTTGAGCGCCTTCACGGCTTCGCCCAGCATGTCGATGTACATCTGGTAGCCGACCTCCTGCACATTGCCGGATTGCGACTCGCCCAGCGCCTCGCCGGCGCCGCGAATTTCCAGGTCGTGCATGGCCAGGTAAAAACCGGAGCCCAGTTCTTCCATCTGCGTGATGGCGTCCAGCCGCTGCAGCGCGGTTTTGGACAGCGATTGCACCTCCGGCACCAGCAGGTAGGCATAGGCCTGGTGGTGCGAGCGCCCGACGCGACCGCGCAACTGGTGCAGTTGCGCCAGCCCGAACTTGTCGGCACGGCTCATGACGATGGTGTTGGCGGTGGGCACGTCGATGCCGGTTTCGATGATGGTGGAGCACAGCAGCACGTTGAAACGCTGGGCGTGGAAGTCGCGCATCACGCGCTCCAGGTCGCGCTCGTGCATCTGGCCGTGGGCGATGGCGATGCGCGCCTCGGGCACCAGCTCGGCCAGCATCTCGCGCCGCCGCTCGATGCTCTCCACCTCGTTGTGCAAAAAGTAGACCTGTCCGCCGCGCTTGATTTCACGCAGCACCGCTTCGCGAATCACCGCCTTGCTTTCATTGCGCACGAAGGTCTTGATCGCCAGGCGCTTTTGCGGCGCGGTGGCAATCACGCTCAAGTCGCGCAAGCCCTCCATCGCCATGCCCAGCGTGCGCGGAATCGGCGTGGCGGTGAGGGTCAGCATGTCGACCTCGGCGCGCAGGGCTTTGAGTGCCTCCTTGTGGCGCACGCCAAAGCGGTGTTCCTCGTCGACGATGACCAGGCCCAGGCGCTGGAACGCGATGTCACTCGACAGCAGTTTGTGGGTGCCGATGACCACGTCCACCGTGCCCGCAGCCATGCCCTCCAACGCGGTTTTGACCTCTTTGGGCGAGCGAAACCGCGACAGCTCGGCGATCTTCACCGGCCAGTCGGCAAAGCGGTTGCGGAAGGTTTCCACATGCTGTTCGGCCAGCAGCGTGGTGGGCGCAAGCACGGCCACCTGCTTGCCGCCCATGATGGCGATGAAGGCCGCGCGCAAGGCCACCTCGGTCTTGCCAAAGCCGACGTCGCCGCACACCAGGCGGTCCATCGGCCGGGGCGAGATCATGTCCTGCACCACGGCGTGAATGGCGGCGCGCTGGTCCGGGGTTTCCTCGAAGCCGAAGCCGGCGGCGAAGGCTTCGTAGTCTTGCGCGGCATAGCGAAAGGCATGGCCAGGACGCGTGGCGCGACGGGCGTAGATGTTGAGTAATTCGGCTGCGGTGTCGCGCACCTGCTCGGCCGCTTTGCGCCGCGCCTTGTCCCACTGGCCCGAGCCCAGGGTGTGCAGCGGCGCGTTGTCGGGGTCCACCCCGCTGTAGCGGGCGATGAGATGAAGCTGCGCCACGGGGACATACAGCGAGGCCTCTTGCGCATAGCGCAGGTGCAGGAACTCGGCCGGACCGTCACCCAGGTCCAGCGAGGTCAGGCCCTGGTAGCGGCCGATGCCATGCTGCTGGTGCACCACCGGGTCGCCGGTTTTGAGCTCGGAGAGATCGCGGATCAGGTTCTCGACATCGCTGGCGCGCTCTTGCATGCGGTGCCGGCGCTGGCTGGGGCTGAGGGCGAACAGCTCGGTCTCGGTCAGCAGGGCAATGCCGGCGTGCGGCAGGGCGAAGCCGGTGGCAAGCGGGGCGACGACGAGGCCGAACGCCGTATCGGCGGCGGTGAAAGCAGCCCAGGACTCGATGACGCGCGCGTCGAGCCTGGACTCGCGCAGCAAGTCCAGCAGGGTCTCGCGTCGCCCGGCAGACTCGGCGCAGAGCAGCACGCGCAGTGGCTGGCGGGCGTCGCGCTGCCCCGCGTCGAGCCAGGACTGCAGGCGGCGCAGGGGCTGGTCGCTGCGCCGCTCGATGGACAGGTCGGGCAACGCGCTGGCAGGCAGGCCGGGCAGCGGTTGGGTTTGCGGCGCACCAAGCGTCGACGACGCAGCGAAGGCCGAAGGCACACCGGCGGCCGGGGCGCTTGCCGCTGCCTCAGCGCTGTCCACTGCCACAGGTTTGCCGGCGGTCAGCCTCGTCGCGAGGGCCTGGGTGCCGCTGCGCAGGCTGAGCTGTGCCAAAGGCTTGATGCGCAGAAAGAATGCTTCTTCGCTCAGGTAAAGATCGCCAGGGGCCAGCGCAGGCCGCTCGGGGTCGTGGCGCAGCAGGCGCCAGCGATCGGTGGTGTCGGCCCAGAACTGGCGCATGGCGCCAGTCACGTCGCCCAGCAACACAACGCCGGCATGCGGGCCAGCGTAGTCCAGCAGGGTGGCGGTCTGCTCGAAAAACAGCGGCAGGTAATACTCGATACCGGGGCCGGCGACCCCGTTGGCCATGTCTTTGTACAGCGGGCTGCGGCTGGGGTCGCCCTCGATGCGTTCGCGCCATTGGGAGCGAAAACGTTGTCGCGCGGGTTCGTCCAGCGGGAACTCGTGGCCCGGCAGCAGGCGCACGGTGTCCACCGGGTAGAGGCTGCGCTGGCTATCGGGGTCGAAGGTGTGGATGGATTCCACCGTGTCGCCGAACAGGTCCACCCGCAGGGGCAGGGTGCTGCCCATGGGGTGCAGGTCGAGCAGGCCGCCGCGCACGGCGTACTCGCCTGGCGCCACGACTTGGGTCACATGGGCGTAGCCCGCCAGCACGAGCTGGGCGCGCAGGGCGGCCTCGTCGATGGCCTGACCTTTCTGGAAGCTGAAGGTGGTGGACGCGAGAAAAGCCGCGGGCGGCAGGCGCTGCAGCGCCGTGGTAGCCGGCACCAGCACGACATCCAGCGCCGCGTGGTGCAGCGTCCAGAGCGTGGCCAGGCGCTCGGAAACCAAGTCCTGATGCGGCGAGAAGGCGTCGTAGGGCAGGGTTTCCCAATCGGGCAGCACGCCGCAGCGCAGATCGGGCGCGAACCACTGGATTTCGGCCAGCAGACGCTGAGCGTCGGCCGGATCACCGGTGACGACCATCCACGGTCCAGCCCCGGAGGTTGCGGGGCGGCGCGATGACGCCAACTCGGCCAACAGCAAGGCGTCGGCGCTGCCTGCGGGTTTGGGCAGGGCATGGCGGTTGCCGGATTTGAGCGCGGGCAGGACGGGCTCGAGAAACTGCGGTTGCGGGGAATCGTTTCGAGACATCCCTAGAATTTTCGCAGGTGCGGCCGTCCGCCGTGCGCAAAGCGAAGCGATGTCCATGCATGCCCTCATTCCCTGCGCGGGCTCGGGCACACGCCTGCCGGGCGATGTGCCGAAGCAATACCGCCAGTTGGCCGGCGCCGCGGTTGTCGCCCATACAGTGCAGGCGTTCCTCGCTTGCCAGCCAGTGAGCTCGGTGCACGTGGTGGTGCAGGCGGGCGACGCGCAAGCGCGGGCCGTGTTGCCAGCCCACCCACGCCTGCGCATCCACGAAGCCGGTGGCGCCACCCGCGCACTGACGGTGTTGCAGGGATTGCGGGCTTTGCAGACGCTGGGTGCGGGTGAGCTGGACTGGGTGCTGGTGCACGACGCTGCGCGCTGTTGCATCACGCCTCAGGCCATCCTCGAGTTGATCGAGGCCTGCCGCCACGATGCTGTGGGCGGCCTGTTGGCACTGCCGCTGGCGGACACGCTGAAACAGGCCGCCGCCGACGCGCAGGCGCCGCAGACCCTGCGTGTGGCGACAACGCTCTCGCGCGACGGCCTCTGGCTGGCGCAGACGCCGCAGATGTTCCGCCTCGGCACGCTGCTGACAGCCTTGGAGCAGAGCGGCTCCGCCGGGATCACGGATGAAGCCTCGGCGGTGGAGCGCATCGGGCTGCGGCCCAAGCTCGTGCTCGGCAGCAGCAGCAACATCAAGGTGACGTTCGCCGACGACCTGATGCTCGCCGAATCCTGGCTCGCGATGCACGCCCGCTGCACCACAACCACCGGAGCCGACCATGCATGAACCGACGCTGGAATGGCGTGTGGGGCAGGGCGAGGACATCCACGCCCTGGTTCCCGGGCGCAGGTTGGTGCTCGGTGGCGTTGAAATCGCGCACCACAGCGGCCTGCTCGGGCACTCGGATGCCGACGCGCTGCTGCACGCCATCACCGATGCGCTCCTGGGGGCGGCTGGGTTGGGTGACATCGGTCTGCTCTTTCCGGATACCGACCCGCGCTACAAGGACGCCGATTCGGGTGCCTTGCTGCAGGCCGCCATGGCTGCGCTTGCCGCGCTGGGCTGGCAGGTGGTGAACGTGGATACCACGGTGCGCGCCCAGGCCCCGAGGCTGGCGCCGTACCGCGAAGCGATGCGGCAGTCCATCGCCCGGCTGCTGGCGGTTGCCCCGCAGCAGGTGAACGTCAAGGCGAAAACGGCCGAGCGTCTCGGCTTCGTGGGCCGGCAAGAAGGCATCGCCACCAGTGCGGTGTGCCTGGTGCAGCGCGAGACAACCACGCGCTGAAGCTTGCGTTGCCCTGGGTCTGGCCGGCCCTTGGCGCCAAGGCCTGCCCCGGCGTCCTTGTCCGTGATGCGCTGCCGCATTACACTGCACGGCTTCGCCAGTCATCAACTTGCTGTGTGCGGGCCACGCCCGAGCCCGGCAAACCCACCAACTGCGCGATCCAGCTTCGAGAGCAGGCCACAAGCCTGGCTGGAGAGGCGCCAACGGTCTTTCGTCAGAGAAATTCATCGAGGTGATCATGGACATGTCCAGAACTGAAATTCAATCGGCCGCGTCGGCCGCTGCGCAGCACCCCCCCCACAAATCGTCGTCCGGAACCGCTGCAATCACCGGCTCCGAGATCCTTGTGCGTTGTCTTCAGTCCGAGGGCGTCAAGTACATCTGGGGCTATCCGGGTGGCGCTGTGCTCTACATCTACGACGAGCTGTACAAACAGAACACCATCCAGCATGTGCTGGTGCGCCACGAGCAAGGCGCGGTCCACGCGGCCGACGGTTACGCCCGTGCCAGCGGCGAAGTGGGCGTGGCGCTGGTGACCTCGGGGCCGGGCGCGACCAATGCCGTCACCGGCATCGCCACCGCCTACATGGACTCGATCCCGATGGTCATCATCACGGGCCAGGTGCCCACGTTTGCCATCGGGCTCGACGCCTTTCAGGAATGCGACACGGTCGGCATCACCCGCCCGATCGTCAAGCACAACTTCCTGGTGAAGGACGTGAAGGATTTGGCGCTGACCATGAAGAAGGCCTTCCACATCGCCCGCAGCGGCCGACCCGGCCCGGTGGTGGTGGACGTGCCCAAGGATGTGTCGCGCGACACCGCGCCGTTCCACTATCCCGAGCATGTGGACATGCGCTCCTACAACCCGGTGCGCAAGGGCCACGGCGGACAGATTCGCAAGGCTGTGCAGTTGCTGATGCACGCCAAGCGGCCTTACCTCTACAGCGGTGGGGGTGTGGTGCTGGCGAACGCCTCCGAGAAGCTGCGCGAACTGGCCACGCTGCTGGGTCTGCCATGCACCAACACGCTCATGGGGCTGGGCGCGATAGCCGCATCCGACCCCAAGTTCCTCGGCATGCTGGGCATGCACGGCACCTTCGAAGCCAACATGGCCATGCAGCACAGCGATGTGGTGCTGGCGGTGGGGGCGCGCTTCGATGACCGCGTCATTGGCAATCCCAAGGACTTCGCCCAGATCGAGCGCAAGATCGTTCACATCGACATCGACCCCTCGTCCATTTCCAAGCGCGTGAAGGTGGACGTGCCCATCGTCGGCGATGTCGGTGAGGTGCTGACGGAACTGATCGAGCAGGTCGAGCAGTTGAAGGCGGCCGGGCAGCGCCAGGACATGGCGGCCTTGGCGACCTGGTGGGGACAGATCGAGGAGTGGCGCAAGCGTGATTGCCTGAAGTACGAGAAGTCCGATCAGGTGATCAAGCCGCAATACGTCATCGAGACGCTGTACGAGCTGACCAGGGACCGCGAAACCTACGTCTGCTCCGACGTCGGCCAGCATCAGATGTGGGCGGCGCAGCACTACCGCTTCGACCATCCACGGCGCTGGATCAACTCCGGCGGCCTCGGCACCATGGGCGTCGGCCTGCCCTATGCCATGGGCATCAAGCTGGCCAAGCCCGATGCCGAATGCGTGGTCATCACCGGCGATGGCTCGATTCAGATGAACATCCAGGAGCTGGCCACCTGCCTGCAGTACGGCACGGCGGTGAAAGTGCTGTTGCTGAACAACGGCTATCTCGGCATGGTGCGGCAGTGGCAAGAGATCGAATACTCCGGCCGCTACTCGCATTCCTACATGGATTCGTTGCCCGACTTCGTCAAGCTGGCCGAGGCCTACGGCCACGTCGGCATGCGGGTGCTCAAGCCCGAGGACGTGCGCCCGGCTCTGGAGAGCGCCTTGGCCATGAAAGATCGCACCGTGTTCATCGACTTTGCCGTGGATCCGACCGAGAACGTCTGGCCCATGGTGCAGGCGGGCAAGGGCATCACCCACATGCTGCTGGGGTCGGAAGATCTCTGAACGACGGGCTGGCCACGGCCGCGCAGCGGACTCAACAGGCCCGCGGTGCGAGACGATCGCCAGCCCTTCGTCGAGCCGCCCCGTTGTCGATTCCTTTCCATCCACCATCGCGCCTCAAGAGCCAGGCCCCGCTTACCGGCGGTGCACGAAGCCTGAGGTGGGAGATTGCACATGAAACACATCATCGCCGTCCTGCTCGAAAACGAACCCGGTGCCTTGTCACGCGTGGTCGACCTGTTCGCTGCGCGCGGCTACAACATCGAGTCGTTGTCGGTGGCGCCGACCGAAGACGATTCGCTTTCTCGCATGACCATCGTCACCAGCGGCCCGGACGAAGTCATCGAGCAGATCACCAAGCACCTGAATCGCCTGATCGACGTGGTGAAGGTCGTGGACCTCACCGAGGCCAACTACATCGAGCGCGAGCTCATGATCATCAAGCTGCGCGCCGTCGGCAAGGAGCGCGAGGAGATGAAGCGCATGGCCGACATCTTCCGTGGCCGCATCATCGACGTCACCGACAAGACCTACACCATCGAGCTGACTGGCGACGAGGCCAAGCTCGATGCCTTCATCCAGGCGGTGGAACGCACCGCCATTCTGGAAACCGTGCGCACCGGCGCCAGCGGTATCAGCCGTGGCGAGCGCGTGTTGCGCGTCTGAACCAACCAACCCATTTCATCCCGAGGAGCTGACATGAAAGTGTTTTACGACAAGGACTGCGATCTTTCTCTCATCAAGGGCAAGAGGGTCACCATCATCGGCTACGGCTCGCAAGGCCACGCCCATGCCCAGAACCTGGACGACAGCGGTGTGAAAGTCACCGTCGGCCTGCGCAAGGGCGGCGCGTCGTGGGACAAGGCGAAGAAGGCTGGCCTCACGGTGAAGGACGTGGACGACTCGGTGAAGGGCGCCGACGTCATCATGATCCTGCTGCCGGACGAGAACATCGCCCAGGTCTACCGCGACCATGTCGAGCCCAACGCCAAGAAGGGTGCCGCGCTGGCTTTCGCCCACGGTTTCAACATTCATTACGGCCAGATCACGCCGCGCGCCGACCTCGACGTGATCATGATCGCACCCAAGGCCCCCGGCCATACCGTGCGCAACACCTACACCCAGGGCGGTGGCGTGCCCCACCTCGTTGCCGTGGCGCAGGACAAGTCCGGCAAGGCACGCGATCTGGCACTGTCGTATGCGATGGCCAACGGCGGTGGCCGTGCCGGCATCATCGAAACCAACTTCCGCGAAGAAACCGAAACCGACCTGTTTGGCGAGCAGGCTGTGCTGTGCGGCGGCACGGTGGAACTCATCAAAGCCGGTTTCGAGACGCTGGTGGAAGCCGGTTACGCCCCCGAGATGGCTTACTTCGAGTGCCTGCACGAACTCAAGCTGATCGTCGACCTGATCTATGAAGGTGGCATCGGCACCATGAACTACTCGATTTCCAATAACGCGGAATATGGCGAGTATGTCACCGGCCCGAAAATCGTCACCGACGACACCAGGAACGCCATGCGCCGGGCGCTCAAGGATATTCAGACCGGCGAATACGCCAAGAGCTTCATCCTGGAGAATCGCGCCGGCGCTCCCACGCTGACCTCCCGCCGCCGTCTCACCGCGGAGCATCCGATCGAGAAGGTGGGCGAGCAACTCCGCGCCATGATGCCCTGGATCAAGGCCAACAAATTGGTCGACAAGTCGAAGAACTGAGGTGTTGTTGGACTCACGTTGAGTGCGGTACGCCTCGGTGTGCGGCGTGCCCCCAGACGGCCCTGCGCGACGTTCCGCGCAGGGCCGTTTCTGTTTCGAAAGTCCTGGAAGTGATTCCCCCGTCGCGCCCGACCGACCCACCCCCCGCGACTACACTGCACCCATGAACTATCCTCACCCCATTCTGGCGCGCGAAGGCTGGCCGTTCATCGGCGGCGTTGTCCTGATTTCGATTCTGGTCTGGCTGTTCGCCGGTTTCTGGTGGTCACTGCCGCTGTGGTTCGTCAGTGTTTTTGTGATCCAGTTTTTTCGTGATCCGCCACGCGCCGCGCCGCAAGACCCCTTGGCGGTGCTGGCGCCGGCCGATGGCCGCATCGTTGCCATCGAGCGTGCCCACGATCCCTACGCCAAGCGCGATGCGCTCAAGATCAGTGTGTTCATGAACGTCTTCAACGTGCATTCCAATCGTGCTCCGGTCACGGGCATGGTGCAGACCGTGAGCTACTTTCCCGGGAAGTTTTTCAACGCCGATCTCGACAAGGCGTCACTGGAAAACGAGCGCAACGCCGTCGTCATCCAGCACAACGCCCGCATCGTGACTGCGGTGCAGGTGGCCGGCCTGATTGCGCGACGCGTGCTGTGCTACACCAAACCGGGCGATCAACTGCAGCGGGGGCAGCGTTTTGGTTTCATCCGCTTCGGCTCACGCGTCGATCTCTACCTGCCACTCGACAGCCTGCCCCGGGTGTCCATCGGCGACAAGGTCTACGCCACCAGCACGGTGCTGGCGGCGTTCCCGGCCGACATGCCGGCCTGAATCCAGGAGGAGCATGCCATGCCGCGTAACGTCACACGATTTCCGGACTCCGCCGACCGATCCGGGGGTGGCAGCAGGCGCGCGACGGACGAGGACGAAGGCCTCGACCCTGGTCTGCCCGATCCTGGAGAAGACTTGCATCAGCTGCCGCTGCGTCATCGACGCGGCATCTATCTGTTGCCCAACTCATTCACGGCGGCGGCCTTGTTCGCCGGGTTCTATGCCATCGTCATGGCGATGGGGCAGCGTTACGACCTGGCCGCCACCGCTATTTTCGCCGCGATGGTGCTCGACAGCCTGGACGGCCGGGTTGCCCGACTGACGCATACCCAAAGCGAGTTCGGTGCCCAATTCGATTCGCTCGCCGATATGGTGTCGTTTGGTGCGGCCCCGGCGCTCATCATGTACCAGTGGTCTTTGCACAGCCTGGGTAAACTCGGCTGGCTTGCAGCCTTTGTCTACTGCGCCGGAGCTGCGCTGCGCCTGGCGCGGTTCAACACCAATCTCGGCGTGGTCGACAAGAACTACTTTCAGGGTTTGCCCAGCCCGGCTGCTGCGGCACTGGTGGCAGGGTTCATCTGGATCATGACCGATGCCAGCGTTCTCGGCACCCATGTGCCCTGGGTGGCCTTTGCCATCACCGCTTTTGCCGGCGTCACCATGGTGACGAATGTGCCGTTCTACAGCTTCAAGGCCGTGAGCCTGCGCCGCAGCGTGCCGTTCATCACGATGTTCCTGATCGTGCTGCTCATCGGCCTGATCGCCTACCGGCCGCCGCTGGTGTTGTTCGGGCTGTTCGTGCTGTATGCGTTGTCGGGTTATGTGCTGTATGCCTGGCGCCGCTTTCACGGCAAAACTGCCAGCGTGATTTCCACCTCGACCGACGAGCCTGACGAACGCGGTCTGCACGGCTGAACCGCCGCGTCGTCACGACTCCTCATGAAACGGCCAGCCAGCGGCCGAGATCCTGGCTTTGGAACCGCTCGATGGCGTCGGTCAACGGCGTCAGCGAGCGTGCTGCCGCCTCAGGTTGACTGGCGCACCGCGCCATTGCCCAGTCCTTTCGTCATGGCGTCGCCACCGGCCCGATGCGGCATGGCGCGCCGATGTTCAGCCGAAGAGTTTTTTCGTGATGCCAGCAACATGCGCGCCCTGAAACTTGGCAATCGCAAGTTCGTTGGCGCTGGGCATGCGGCTGCCATCGCCTTTGCTCAACGTGGTGGCACCGTAGGGCGTCCCTCCGGTGATTTCGTCCATGTTGGTGAGTCCGGGGCAGGCGTAGGGCACACCCACGACGACCATGCCATGGTGAAACAGGGTCGTGTGGAACGAGGTGATGGTGGTTTCCTGGCCGCCATGCTGGGTCGCCGTGCTGGCGAACACACTGCCCACCTTGCCGACCAGCTTGCCCTGCTGCCAGAGGCCACCGGTCTGGTCGAGGAAATTGCGCATCTGACCGCACATGTTGCCGAAGCGGGTTGGTGTGCCGAAGACGACGGCGTCGTACTCGGCCAGTTCGTCGGGCTTGGCGAGTGGAGCGGCTTGTTCGGTCTTGGCGTGGATCGCGGCCAGAGTCTCCGCGGGCATGGTTTCGGGTACACGCTTGATCGTCACCTCGACGCCGGGAACGGAGCGTGCGCCTTCGGCCACTTCCTGCGCCATGCGCTCGATATGCCCCCAGGTGCTGTAGTACAGAACAAGAACTTTGGCCATGAAAGACTCCTTGTGAAGGATGATTGAAGCCCCTATGATGCCTTGATCAGTTGTAAAAAAGAAGTAGATACTTTTTAGTAACTGGACTGTTTTACTCAAATTTACGTATCAGACCCTGGCAACTTGGGTCTCACAGCCAAGAACCCGCCGCCATGGATGCGACGCGCAAGACCATGCCAAGCGAAACCACCATCGAGTGCCCGATGAATGCGCTGCTGCGCATCTTGATGGGACCTTGGACGAGTTACATCCTCTGGACTTTGCGGCAGCAGGGTCCGCAGCGCTTTGGTGCGCTCAAGCGCCTGATTCCCGGGATTTCCTCCCGGGTTTTGACCGAGCGCCTCAAAATGCTGTGTGACACGGGGGTGGTTCACCGCGAGCCGCTGATGACCATTCCGCCGCAAGTGACCTACAGCCTGACCGGGCGCGGTGCCGAGCTTTCGCCGGTGCTGGATGCGCTCGACGCGCTAGCGCGCCAGTGGAGCGAAGAAGACGCGCGCGCAGGGACGGCCACGGCCCGGCAAGCCTCAACCGCCTCTGCGGAGTTCAGCATGCCGTCGTCCATGGACTAAGGCGGGCTCGGCGAAGTCGATCGCGCCGATGGAGCGAGACGAAAAAATTGCATGGGCACAGCTGCCGCCATGGCGGCATAGCCGGCATCGCTTGGGTGCACGTGGTCGCCGCTGTCGAAGCGTGGCAGTAGCCGGTCTGGATGCGCCGGGTCCTTGAGTGCCGCATCGAAGTCGATGACCCCATCAAACGCGCCACTGCGGCGCATCCAGGCATTCACCGCCTGGCGAATGGCTTCGCGGCGGGGCGGCAAATTTGCAGGCGTGATGGTGCCGCCATAAATGGCCACGCCCCTCGCGTGCGCTCGGGCAATCAAATCCTCATAGCCCGCGATCAATTGAGCCGGAGTCACTTTCACGTGCGGCACATCGCAGTCCAGCCCGGGGTGGGGGGGCACGAAGCCGAAATTGATGTCGTTGATGCCAGCCAGCACGATGATGGCGCGAACGCCCGGCTGTCTGAGCGCGTCGGGCGAAAACCGCTGCAACAGGCTAGGGCCGTAGCAGGGCGAGTCATGGAGCAGGCGGTTGCCGCTGATGCCGGCATTCAGCACAGCCCAGTGAGGCAAGCCAGACGCCCGCAAACGTCGTGCAAGATCATTCGGCCAACTCCGGTTGGCATTGAGTGTGGAACGCATCCCATCGGTGATCGAGTCACCGATGGTCACCAGCGCGGCGCCGTGCACGCTCGGGCCGAGTTCGACGTCCAGGCCATCGAGCCAGAGGTAGGCGGTGAAACGCTGCTGAAATGGCGTGCCGCTCACATCCTTGCTGAAATGGCCTTGCGCGGCAATGAAGTTGACTTGGCTGGCAATCTTGTGCCAGGTCGTGGGGACGACACGCTCCGGCACCCAGAAGCTGATCGTCATGGCCTTGCCGGCCACAACCGGCACGGCGACCGCATCACTCAGCACAGCCTGTCCCGCGGCGATCGACACGCCATCCCTGCCATTGAACGTCACCGCGCGCAGCGTGTCCCGCTGCACCGCAGCTCCACGCGCGGATGCTGCGACCGTCACCCCGCCAAGGCGCAGGACCTGCGTGCCGAAACGGTTGCTGATGCGCAGCCGCAAGGCCTGACCCGAAAGCGTGGGCATCACAATCTGGCGTAGCGTCACCTGGTCCAGCGTCGGAGCGCGGTTGAAGCTCGGTGCAGCCGGGTTCTGCGACACGGCCTGAGGCGCCGCCATCCATGCACCGACCCAATGAGGGGCTGACTCGTCAGAGAGATGCTCAGCACCCCATGCCGGCCATACGATGCAGGCAAACAGCAAACAAAGCACGAGGCGAGGAACACTCATGATGCCGCAGCCATGGTCGGATCGAGACGCCGCTTTTCAGGAAAGGATCGGACGGCAAGTCCTCTGATGCCATCCATCAGGACGATGCATCCTGTTGAATAAATGGAGATGAATACAGATTGTCGTGCGCGATCTGCACCAATTCAACGAAGACGCATGAATGCCACCGTACAGGGGAAAACATCAGAAAACTTGCCAATATTTGGAGCAGAACGAAGGGAATTGCATGCTCGAAATCGGTGCGCACGCATCGAGGGATCCTGGTGCCCCGAGCCGGAATCGAACCGGCATGCTCCCTTTCGGGTAAGCGGCGGATTTTCATACCCACTACAGCTTTCGCTGCCGCAACCAGTTCGATGCGTTTGGGGTCTGGAGTGCGCCTTGGCCGTAGCGATCAATGCACCGCCTTAGGCCCCCGCCGTCCACTCTCTACACCTGCCCGATTCACGGGATTGGCTCGGCGTTGCCTCGAAGCAAAGCTTCAGGGGGTTCACCGAATTTGACGGGATTCACTCTGTGGTTTCCCGTCAGAGTGCTCAAATTTTCATCAAGTCCGCTGTGTCTACCGATTTCACCATCGGGGCGAACTGCGAAGTCTAATGGAACGGCCGATGTCAACGGATGCGCAAGCCAGCAGCGTTTGATCCGTGGGTCTGCAGGCCCAGGGTTCATCGGCTCGACGGAACACACGACCAAGGGGTTGGTTCGCCGAGGTCTTGAACAAAACTCCGCGGCCCGACTCTGAGGCGGCTCGGCCATCGCGAACACGAAGCGCCGTGCCCATTCACTCGACATCAGCCAGGCACCGTGCACCACCGGGCCCAGGGCGGTACGCTGACTGCGCGCTGTGGGCATTGAGGCGCTACAAGAAGTTCCATACCAGCCGCAAGCATCCTCGGCACCTGATCAACCCCAGGGGATGCCTGCAAACCTGCCGACAACCAGGCTGTCAGCCTGCTGCTCAAGCACGGGTCATCCCCGCCGATTGCGTTGTCGAGCAGCGACGCCGCTACCGGGGCCAAGCCTGCACCAGCGCACACAAAACCGCAACTCATCCATTTCAGAAATCGTGCTGTCGCGTGTTCGAGAGAACCGAGCCTCATTTTTTGAGCGACAGGCCCACGGATCGTGGTTGCGGCGACGTGCGGCGGCGACGTACATCGGCGATCTCCACAATCTTGGCTTGCACGTCTTGCCGGACCTGATCGATCGGGGATGATTGCCGGTTGTTGCCCACCCGTTATCAATCGAATCAGCCGTCGCAATTCCATCAACACGGCCTGATCAAGTGTGCTGCGCCAACCTGCTCTACCAGCGCAAGTGTGAACTCTGTCATCTCGGTGATACACACGTCAGCCAAGCTGAGGATATCGCCGCTGAGTGGAAATTCTGGGCCAGGTGCAGCAATGATGCCTAGGCCTGCTGCGTACAGCGAGCGGATTCCATTGCCGGAATCCTCGACACCGACCGCGTTCTCAGGCTCAACGCCGATCTTCCTCAGCACGTCAAGATAAATGTCTGGCGC
The DNA here is from genome assembly GCA_021846025.1 of Pseudomonadota bacterium. GTDB lineage: Bacteria > Pseudomonadota > Gammaproteobacteria > Burkholderiales > Burkholderiaceae_C > Thiomonas_A. Next base: position 1,192 of record JAJZDV010000066.1, on the reverse strand, counting down.
CGGTTTGCCATGCGCAATGTCGTCGCCGTACGTCGTTGCGAGAAAAATCTTGTCAAGGCAGGTCGCCTTCAATACGTACTCGGCCAGTTCGTTCGGCGAGCCAGAAGCCAGCGCGACCTTGTAACTGGTTGCGGCCAGGCGCACCGCGTCGATTGCACCTTTGCGCTCGGGCAAGTGTGCCTGGTACTTCGCCAGCAGGCGGCGCTTGATCTCACGGGCGATCGCAGCGGGGTCCATGCCGAGTTTGGCACGCAGGTCGAGTCGTTCGACCATGATCTGCGACCACATCCGCGTGTTGCAACCCATCGTCGATTCCTGGTCTTCGGTGCCCCAGGTCATTCCGTGGTCTGCAGCAAATTCCTCGCGTGTCTGGCGCCAAAGAACCTCCGAGTCGACGATGATGCCATCCATGTCGAACACGACAGCTTGAACGCGTCTCATGAGGGTACTCGCTTTCGGGGTATCGACTGTGGCTTCATTGAACGAGTTGGCGCTGCAGTGAGGTGGCGAGCGTCTGCAAAATCAGGCAGCACGAGGTGGCGCCCGCATCGAGCACTCCGATCGAGCGCGCTCCGAGCCGAGCTGAACGGCCCATGCGGGCTTGTAGATCCTTGGTTGAGTCGCGACCCTTCTGAGCAGCGAGGCTCATTGCAGACAGGCAGGCTGCGAAGTCGGAGCCCCCAGCCAGTGCGCGGCCGTAAGCGTCACGCGCCGGCACCAGTGTGTCGATCAACGTTTTATCGCCGACTTGAGCATTGCCCATGGCCTGTACGTTGGCAACGGCCTTTGCCAATGCATCGCCGAACAACGCGGCATCGAGTTGCGCATGCGGCGCAAGCGTGTCTGCGAAGCCGAGAAATAAGCTACCGTACAGCGGCCCCATCGAGCCGCCGATATCGTCCATCAAGGCTCGTGAAAGCTGCTCGAACGCGGCCGGCAGTGCAATCGCTGCCGGTGCGAGCGCATCGAGCCGGGTGCCACATCCTGCGAAGCCCTTGGCCATATTGATGCCGTGGTCGCCGTCACCGATCTGGCCATCGATCTCGCTCAGGTATTGCCGATTGGCGACGATGGCGTCGATCAGATCCCGAACCACGACGCTTGATTCGGCAAGCACAAGAGTTGCACCGCTGACAGCGCGCGCGGCGACGAGGCACGTTGTCTCGGGAGCAGTCAAATTTGTCGTCGTTTC
>JAJZDV010000065.1 GCA_021846025.1 Pseudomonadota bacterium | reverse complement strand
GGAGGTGGGGATGACGACATCATCGCCCGGGTGCCAGTTGGCCGGCGTGGCGACGCCATGCTTGGCGGTGAGCTGCAGGGCATCGAGCAGGCGCAGCACTTCGGTGAAGTCGCGCCCGTTGCTCATCGGGTAGACCAGCATGGCCTTGATTTTCTTGTCGGGGCCGATGAAGAACACGCTGCGCACCGTGGCGTTGTCGGCGGCGGTGCGGCCATCGGAGGCGCCCGAGGTGTCGGCCGGCAGCATGTCGTACAGCTTGGCCACGTTCAGGTCGGTGTCGCCGATGATGGGGTAGTTGGGCGCCGTGCCCTGGGTCTCGGCAATGTCCTGGGCCCACAGACGATGCCCGCTGACGGGATCGACCGACAAGCCGATGAGCTTGCAATGGCGGCGGTCGAACTCGGGCTTGAGCCGGGCGACCGTGCCCAGCTCGGTCGTGCAGATGGGGGTGAAGTCCTTGGGATGGGAAAACAGCAGGGCCCAGCTGTCGCCGATCCAGTCGTGGAAGTGAATCGTGCCCTCGGTGGTCTCGGCCGTGAAGTCGGGGGCTGTGCTGCCGATGCGCAAACTCATGCTGGTCTCCTGGGGTTGTGTGGCTGACAAACGGGCAGCCTTCCCGGGAGGCTAGGCGTTCCGCCGGCGCATGCCAACGAACAAATGTTCATACCCTCATGACCGAAAGGACTTTAGGCCGCTGGCCCGGACTTGCGGCCAGGGTTGGGGTTTGGGCCTGCAGCGGCGGCGTCGGCGCCGCTCGGCCGCCGGCGGTGCCGCTCAAACCCGCCGCGCCCAGGGGCCCAGCGCCGTGCGCTCGAGGGCGCCCAGCTTGCGCTCGAAATGGGCCGAGGCCAGCAGCGAGCGCTCGACGAGCCCCGCCCGGACCGCCGCCGCGTACTGCTCGCGCATTGCATCGAACGGCGTGCGCAGCAGCGCCTTGGCCGCCGACACGAACGGTGCGCACTCGCGCAACGGCGCCAAGGCCAGGACGTATGGCTCCGGGCGGCACGGACTGCCGCCCGGCGTGAGGGTGCTCACCACAGCGCCCGCCGATGATGAAACCCGGGGACGGAGGCGTGCAGCGGCAAGCCATCGCGCGCCGCGGCGCGATACTCGAGCTGGTGGATGCGCCGCTCGAGGTCGCAGGCGTCCACGGATTGCGCCAGATACGCCTCGTCGAGCTGCTCTTGCGATTCGAGGCCCGAAAAAACCTTGTGCAGCCATTGCTTGATCGTGCTCATGATGTTTCTCCCTCGTGAGGAGCCTTTCGTTGAAACTAGGGTTAACCCTAATTTAGCACCTCCCAGCCCGATTTCAAGTGCCACGGTGGTTTTTGTTGCTTTGCAGCATCTCTGCCGCCTTCAAGACGCCGAATCACCTGGGCAAGCCATGTTCTTCAAGTTGTGCGCACGGATGACGTTCATGCTGCGGCGCAGCGATATGGCCATCGTCGATCCCGCTCAGGGCCCAAGCCTCCGGATACTTGCCGGAGCATCCAAGGCCGGTATGCCGTCGCGCATGCGGGCCCATTCCCTGGATCCCGATGGCAGGACATGCCGCAGGCTGCCGACGACGGGCTGCTGGAGTGCAACGAATGCCGCCCGCATGCATCGCTCGGCCATGTGCGCCGATAGCGTTCAGGGCAAGGGGGTTTAACCGGGACGACTCTGGACTCAACCTGTCCAGTTGACGGGGAAGCCTGCGACTTGAGGCAAGGAGCCCTGAGCATTGCTGTGAATTCAACGATTTACACGCAAGAAAAAAGCCGCACGCGGCGGCTCGATCTCAAGACTTGGCGGAGAGAGGGTCCGCTTCACTCAATTTTGCACATCGGATCGCGTAGGGCGATTTGAGCACAAGTAGGTGCATTTTTCTCTTGTAAAAACAAGTATTTATATTGTCTCTAGCCGTCGCGCTGGATTCCTCGCAATTCCCATAATTTCCTGTACGATGGCACCAAAGCCCGCGCCTTTTTGTGGGGCGACTTGTGGGAATCGTGGGAAGCGCCATGGCAGGAGTGTTGACCGTCAAGGAAGTGGAACGCCGCCGCCGCAAGGTCGGCATGCACCGGGTTGCGCCCGGCCTGTATCTGCGCGTGGCCAGCGCATCGAGCGCGTATTGGATGCTGCGGTACAGTCGCACCATCGACGGCGGCAAGATCAAAACCACCGAGATGAGCCTGGGCCGGTACAGCGACATGACGCTGGCGCAAGCGGTGGCGAAGACCGCGGAACTGCGCAGCGCGCATCGGGAATCCAACATCGACCCGCTGACGATCAAGCGCGGCACATTCGAATCCGGGGGCACTTTCGAATCCGTGGCGCGTGATCTGATCGCGTCCAAGCGCGCCGGCTGGAAGAACGCCAAGCACGCGGCGCAGTGGTCGGCGACGCTGGAGACCTACGCCTTTCCGACCATCGGCACCCGTGACGTGGCGACCATCGACACCGCCGCCGTGCTGGAAGTGCTCCATCCGATCTGGTCCACCAAGCACGAGACAGCGACGCGACTGCGCCAGCGCATCGAGGCCGTGCTGACGGCGGCGAAGGTTCGCGGGTTGCGCAGTGGCGAGAATCCTGCCGCCTGGCGCGGGCATCTTGCCGCCCTGCTGCCGGCGATCCCGAAGAAAGCGCGCGTGCGTCACCACCCGGCGATGGCGTGGCACGAGCTGCCCGTGTTCATGGCCGAGCTACGCCAGCGCGACAGCATGAGCGCACGAGCGCTGGAATTTGCCATTCTCACCGCCTGCCGCACCAAGGAGGTGATCGGCGCAAGCTGGAGCGAGTTCGATCTGAACTCGGCAAGCTGGACGATCCCGGGCAGCCGCATGAAAGCGAAGATCGCGCATCGGGTGGCACTGTCTCCCGCCGCCGTCGACCTGCTCCGCGCGCTGTCCCGCCACGACGGTCGCAATCTGGTGTTCTGGACACTGCGCATGGGTGAGCCGCGCCCGCTGTCCAATATGGCGATGCTGGAATTGCTGCGCGGCATGCGCCCCGGCCTGACGGTCCACGGATTCCGATCGAGCTTTCGGGACTGGGCAGGGGAGGTGACGCACCATCCGCGCGAGATCATCGAGCACGCGCTGGCGCATCAAATTCAAGACCAAGCCGAGGCCGCCTATCGCCGGGGTGACGCACTGGAGCGCCGCCGGGTGTTGATGCGCGACTGGAGTGACTACTGCGCACGAGCCACGGCAGCATCGACGTGAAGGCCAGCATCTTTCGATTCCACGCGCGGCCCATCCAACAGGGATTTGCCCCGACCATTCCCGTCCCCTCATGAAGCCTCAGATCGAAGAATCGCTGAGACGCCACGCGGCCTCTCCGGGGGTCTCGGTCGGCGAATACGTTCAGGGGCTGATGGCCGCGCTTGGTGACTCGATCGTCGACCGGCACAAGCTGTACCTCGACACCCGGTACTGGATTCACTTGCGCGACGCGGCGGTGGGCCGTCCGACGCATCACCAACACGGCGAAATCTTGGACCGCATCCGGTCGCTTGTTGCTGACGGCCTCGCAGTCTGCACGGTCAGCGACGTCGCATGGATGGAGCTGTTCAAGCAAGTCGATCCCAAAACACGTCTGGCAACAGCAGATCTGCTCGACGAGTTGAGCCTCGGCGTCGCCCTCATGTCCGAAAAGGAAAGGATGGTCGCCGAGATCGAGTATTTCCTGACCCACACCGCTGATGGCGCCTTGCCCCCAATCCGCAGAGACAGGGTATGGGTCAAGGCTGGCTATGTCATGGGTTCCCTCATTCCGGTCATCAATCAATTCTCTCCGGAGCAAAACCGACTCGGGCAAAAGGCTTCGGTAGACGTCTTCTGGCGGGTGACCCACCGCGAGTTGGCCTCTGGGGGCTCGTCGTTGTCGGGCCAGGAAGATCGATGGGAAGAGGCTGCCGCAAGAATCACGGCGGAGTCGCTGGAGCATGCGCACGAAATCCGCAGCCATCAGCAGGCCTTCTCCGACGAGATCGCCGGCGCGCTCCGGGCGTTCAAGGATGAAATCCGGGGGTTGGGTGTTCGTCACTACCGCCGTATCACTGGCGACCAAAGATCCGTACCGCTGGAGCAAGCGGAGGAAGCAGCCAAGCAGTTGGTCAACCTGCTGAGCAACGCCTTCAAGCTGCGCCGCGAGATCATGGCGCAGCACATCCCGTCGCTCTATACGTTTGCGATGTGCCATGCAGCCGTTCGCTGGGACAAGTCCCGAAAATTCAACAGCCATGACCTCCTGGACTTCCACCATGCGAGTTCAGGGGTTCCCTACCACGACGCCGTGTTCACGGAGAAGCCGCTGCGTGTGCTGGTGACAGCAGGGAACACCGCGCTCGACAAGACGTTCTCTTGCACTGTGTTGTCCAAAGAGGCCGACGTCCTGGCCTATCTTTGCAACCTCTCGGGACGGTGATCGTCAAGCCGGCGATTCAGTCCTTCGGCCGCTCGCCTCGTTGCACGCCATCGAACTGGAACCCCGCCTCCGGCCGGACATCGCCCGGGAATGCGCTAGAAGTTGAGCGAGTCTCCAAAGAAGCGGACGGGCTTCATCGGGTTCGCCATATCGGATTGGATATAAGCGCCCGCACCATGGCTTTCCGCCTCAATGGCTGACCGTCCGCTTCATGTCCCGGGGTGGCCATTGTGACGCGCATGACCCAGCGGCCGCTTCGGTTTAGGTTTGTCCGATGCCTGCCCGTGCGTACAGACGACCTCACGCGGTCCTCGGTGTGAGGGTGGGCGTTGGACAAAGCTCCATGGAGGAAACCGCGGCGCGTGTGCCCGCAGTGGTCGAAGCCGATGCCGCTATGGGGCTTGTGGCGGCGAGTCGAGTGGCTGCGGCGCTGGGCGCGCCGGATTGCGCGTCGGAAAGGCTGAGCGTATGCGCAAGTCGGCGCCGTTGCGGGCCCGGATGCGGGCGGGACGAGAGGTGCATTGGGCGGGTTGGCCGGGGGCGTTGCATGCGGCAGCGCACCGGGTGCCATGCGCGAGCGGCCGATGGGCGCTGCGATGCGGATGTGCGTGCGCGGTCATGACGCGCCCGCCGCAGGAGGAGCGCGGATCGTCGTGCCGCGCAGCAGGGTCTCGACGAGGACCAGGGGGCGGCCGCAGTGCCTGCAAACGAAGGTGGGCCGGCGCGTGGCGGGCGCCTCGTGGGGATCGACGGCCACAAGCTGCAGCAGCCGTTTGCGCACGGCGGCGAGACTGGCCCGGCGATGGCCGTTGGCCAGCAAGCCATAGTGGCGAATGCGATGCAGACCGACGGGCAGCACATGCAGCAGGAAGCGGCGCATGAACTCGGTGCAGGCCAGCGTCATGACCTTGCGACGCCTGCTGCCGCGGGCGCGGCAGTCCTTCCAGCGGAAGCTCACGCTGCGCTCGTCCATGCTGAGCAAGCGGCTGTTGGAGATCGCCACCCGGTGCGTGTAGCGCGACAGGTAGGCCAGGACCGCCGCGGGGCCAGCGAACGGGCACTTGGCGTAGACCACCCACTCGCATTGCCGCAGGGGTACGAGCCAGCGGGCGAAGGCGCGCGCGTCGGCCAGCGCCGCGAGCTCGCCGAAGAAGCGCAGTCGCCCAGCCTGGTGCAGGCGCTGCAGTTCCTCCAGGAAGCGCCTGCGGAGCACGCGCACGGGAAGGAAGAATCCGGCTCGGCAGGCGCGCCAGGTGCCGTCGGGCGAGACCTCCACCGGGCACGATACCGTGCACATGGGGGTGGTGCGTCAGCGCCGAGCCCCAGGTGTGCAGCACGAGCGTGGCGCCGATGCGCGCACCCATGTGCTTGGGGTCGGCCGCAATGGTCAGCAGCACGTCGGCGGCAACGTCGAACAGCAAGGCATACATCGTGGCCTTGTTCTGGTACGCGATCTCGGCGATGGGAGCCGGTAGCGTGAAGACGACGTGGTAGTCATCGACCGGGAGCAGATCGGCCTGGCGCGCGTCCAGCCAGCGATACGCGGCGGTGCTCTGGCACTTGGGACAATGCCGGTTGCGGCAGGAGTTGTAGGAGATCAGGTCGGTGCCGCAGCCTTCGCAGCGCAAGACATGCCCGCCCAGCACCGCGCTGCGGCACTGTTCAATGGCCGACATCACCTTGAGCTGTCCCATGGGACGAGGCCGCGATGGTGGCGCCGTAAATCAAGGATCGACGGGTCAGCCTGATCAGCAGCAGGCTTGCCTCGGGATCGGATTCCGGCCCCTTCGTTTTCAACCGGTCGATGCCCGGTGCGACGAGGCCTGCGTGACAACGCGCAGCTTGCGCTGACGTTTGTGCGCATACATGGCCTGATCGGCGCGCTTGAGCAGGTCATGGATATCGCTCGAGCCTTGCCTGCATGTCGCAACGCCGATGCTGGCGCCGGGATAGTCCACGCGGGTTTGCTCCAACGCATAGAGGCCACGCGTCAACGCGAACAGGCGGTCGCGCAGCACGGACTCTTGCTGCGCCTCCTGCTGCCCCGCACAGACAGCGACGACGAATTCATCGCCGCCGTAGCGCGCGATCACGTCGCTGGAGCGCAGGCCACCCTGCAGGCGCTGCCCGACCTGGCGCAAAAAAGCATCACCCGCCGGATGCCCATGGCGGTCGTTGATCTCCTTGAACCCGTCCAGATCGATGAAAGCCACCATCACGCAACACGACTGACGATCAGCCTGCGCCTGAAGGCGCGGCAACTGCGCTTCCAGTCCCCGACGATTGAGCAGGCCCGTCAGCGGGTCGAGTAGGCTGTTTTGTGACAGGTGGGCGTTTTCCTGCTGGAGCAGGGCGATCAGCCGCTCGCGCTCAATCTGCCGCGCAATGATGCTGGCAAACAGCTTGAGGCTTTGCAGCGCCTTGGGTGAGAGATCGACCCGGCTGCCGCCTGCGGCACACAGCGTGCCATACAGCTCATCTTCAGCCACATAGATCGGAGCGCTGGCGTAGGTTGCGATGCCCAGCGCCTGCGCCGCAGCAGAATCGCCCCAGGTTTGTGCCACGTCATTGTTGACGTGCCGATCTTGCTCCAGCGCCCGCTTGCACAGGGTGTCTTGCCAATCGGCTTGCGCACCCTCGGGGATGAATAGGCGATCGGTGTTTTGTGCGTACAGCACGGTCTGAATCTGGCGCGTGGGGTCGATGGTCGTGAAGTACGTGCTTTCCAAGCCGGTGATGGTCTGCAACAGGTTGAGCAGGGGGCGAACCAGCCCCTCCAGATCAGAGGCCTCCAGCAGCGCGGCAGCGAGTTGATCGAAAAGAGCATCGTCGAGAAAAACAGGGGACTTGGACCGCATGAACGCGCCGGGAAGATGGTGGGACTGGAATCGGTCACTCCGCTCCATGGTGGCAGGCGTTGTGGATGGCTGAAGCATACAGTTGCCCTGAGGTTACGCCCGCCTTGCGCAGTCAGCAGGTTACGGCTGCGGACATGATCGGCGCTCCATAGCGGCGCCGCGTAAACAGATGGCAGATGGGTGTTCTGATCCATGTTGTCGGACCGTGCCTCAGCGCCCTGCACTGTTCCACCCAGCGGTGCAGCACGGCGCTCACATTTGGATCAGGAGCGATTTCTGTTTTTGCCAGCGCGATACGGTACGGGGGGGTGCGCTCCTTGAGTGGACGGGGCATTCGGTGTCCTCGCTCAGACTCTCTGGTTCTTTGCCAGGCTGAACGGTCAGCGTGCGGCGTACCGGCCGGTGCGGCGGATCGACGACAAAACGTCATAGGTCACCCAGCGCTTGAGCGCCTTGGCTTGCGACTTTCCAGGTCACAGCACCCCACACTTGCGTCGCCTCGCGCGGATGCGATGCTGAACGCATCATCATTCCTGCACGAGCTCACACATGTTCCGCACCCTAACCAACCTCCTCGCCCGCCGCCAAGCCCCCTGCCCTGCGCCGTCCGCGTCGGTGCCGCCGCAGTCCGAACCCACCCCGACCCGCTTCGACGCCTGCGCCATCCAGGTCAGCGCACACGCCGTGCCGCAGCTGCGCCGCGTCGCCGGCATCACCCGCTTCGACCTGACCCGGCTGCTGGCGGGCGGCCACTGCAGATCCCTGCGCGAGCGCGCCATCGGCGCAGGAGGCACTTGGGCCACCACGCCCGCATCCCGAGCGGCGCTCACCACGGCGCCACGCGAGCTGCACCTGCTGGTCTTCGACCCCGAGCGCGAGGCGTTCTTCATCGCCTACGCCAAGGCCGATGCGCGGGCCTCACGGCTGACCATCACGGGGGTGGTTGGCGCCCGGGACTACGAGCAGGCGCACTGGCATCTCCTGCCCCTCGCGCCGTACCGCGAACTGTGCGCGCAGGCTGTCGCCTCGGCGCAGGAGCGCACACGCATCCTGGAGGCGGCGCTCGGCGAGCGCGATCCGCGCGCGCTGCCCATCGTCTTCGCCCTGCAGAGCAGCAAGCGCACGGTCTGGGTGGAGGTCAGACTGCGGGACGGACGCGAGAAGCGCCTGGGCGTGCTGCCCTTCGCGCTCAAGCAGCAGCGCATCGCCGATCTGCCGCAGCTGGCAGCGTTCTGGGACTGGGTGCAGTCCAGACGCGAGGGCAAAACGCCCATTGACCGCGAGAGCGTCGCCGCAGTGCGGCTGCTGGGCCAGCGCGATCCCCTCGATCTCCGGATCGAACTCGCCTGACGGGTTGTGACGCTCCCACCTGCCGTCCCCTTGCAACGCTTCGATCCCCTGCCCTGCCCATGTCCAACGACCTCGCTGCGCTCTCGGCCTCGATCCCTTCGTCTCTCCACCACGACACCTGGTTTGCGGCGCTCACCGACCGGGTGCGCGCCAACGTGCTGACCCGCCACCGCGTGGTGGTCACCGCGCCGCTGCGCCTGCGCGTGGAGCTGGGGTGCTGGCGCGACTGGTTTATGGCGCGGCCGCACTGGTCGCTGTATGTCGGCACGGATCACCTGATGCGCACCGTGGCGCTGGCCTACGACGGTGGCTCAGGGACAAGCGTGCGGCTGAAACTGGACCTGAGTGCCCGACGCACCCAGAACGACCGTCTGCGCGAGATCCTGCAGCTGGGCGAGGATGCCTGCACGCCAGAGCCGCGAGACGGCGGGGCGACTCTCCCGGCGGAGATCTCGGTGCTCGGCGCGCCGGAGCCTGTGCGGGAGGTGACGGCGCAACTGCGCGCGGCGTTCGCCCCGGCCGGCTCGACGGTGCATTGGCTGTACGGTGACCACGGCCAGACCCTGAACCTGCCGCTGCGCGAGGATCTGCGGCCGCTGCCGCAGATGTTTCCCTTTCTGCCATGCCCGCTGGCCGAGTACTACGACGCCTACTCCCGCTCGAGCGCGGCCATCCTGCTGCTCATCGGCCCGCCGGGCACGGGCAAGACCTCGTTCATTCGCGGTTTCCTGCAGCACGCCGGGCACGATGCGATGGTCAGCTACGACCCGAAATTGCTGGAAACCGACCTGCCGCTGACGGAGTTCCTCACGAGCGAGGCCGATGTGTTCGTGCTGGAAGACGCCGATGCGATGCTGATGTCGCGCCAGAGCGGCAACACGCTGATGCACCGCTTGCTGTCGGTCAGCGATGGCCTGGTCACCCTGGCGGGCAAGAAGATCCTGTTCTCGACCAACCTGGACAATCCGGCGGACGTCGACCCGGCGCTGCTGCGCCCCGGGCGGTGCTTCGACGTGCTGCGCTTTCGGCTGCTGGATCACACCGAAGCAAGTGCGCTGGCGCAGGCCGCAGGGCTCACGGCGCCAGCAGATGTAATGCGCCGGTCTAGCGCCGCCGAGGTGTTCCACGCGGGCGAGGCCGGGCGCGCCCAGCCTCTGCCGTTGCGCAGCAGCATCGGGTTTGTCTGACGGGACGAACCCGGCATTCCCGGCGCGTGCGGGAGCGCCGCGGGAACCATCGTCCCCCTGGCGGCAACCTGACGTCGGTGTAGTATGGGTCCATCGTTCTGATGCGGAGTCATCCCACGCGCTTGTCCTGACCTGGCCGCAGCCCTTGCGGCCCCTGATTGGAAGCCACGCACACCCGACGTGCGTCCGGCGTTTTCAATCACTGTCAGGAGCATTGCATGCGCGAAGAACGTCTCTATCCCCTGCTCGTCCAGCTCCTCGCCCAGGGGGCGAGGCTGGAAGAATCCCTCAGCGCCGGACGGCGCTTCACCCTCATCGCCGAACACGAGCGCCTGCCGGTGGGCGCCGCGCTGGCCGTCAAGCTCGAGCGCGAGGGGCGCATCCGCCCCTTGTGCCGCGTCGGCGGCAGGACGCTGTGGGTCGCGGCCGCTTGACCTCTGACCCAAGGCCGGGCGGTCTCCGCCCGGCATCTTCTTCCATCTTCTTCCCTCCCTCCGATCTTGCCGTTTCATGTGGGCAATCGACTTGCGTCGATCGTCCGGCATGGTGGGATGGGGCGTGTTCCTTTTGGAGAACGGCGATGCAAAGGTTGGTTGACAGACTGTCCCTGATGCGCGATGGCATCGGCTTGTTGTGGTGGACCGATTCCTCCTCCGGAGCGCGCCTGCGCGCATGGCTCGAGGTGTGCTACGCGGCGCAGGGCCATGCGCCCAAAGGGGCGCGCCGTTTGGCGGTGCTGCGTCTACTCGGCGCTCTGGGTCTGGCGACCTTGTTCACGCCCTGGCTGGTGCTCGGCCTAGCCTTGGGGAGCCGGGTGCTTGCCAGCGACGCGGCGATCGCCCCCTGGGCCGACAAGACCATGCTGCTGCTGGCCTGGGGCCTGGCCGGGGTGTACGGCCGCGGCATCCTGCAGCTTGGCCGGCAGGATGCCTGGTTCCAGTCGGTGTACCGCTTGATCAGTCAGGATCTGCAGGGTGTGCCGCAGGGGCGCGCAGCTGCGTGGGTGACGCCGACGGCCGCGGGCGGCGCGGTGTTGCGGCGCTGGCAGGCGGCGCGGCGCTGGGCCTGGTTGACGCAGGCGGTGTTGCTGGCGTTGGTGGCGGTCCTGGCGCATCTGCCCCTGGGCTTGCCCACCGAAGTGCCCTGGATCGTCGGAGCGGCGCTGTGGCTGATGGTGTGGATGCCGCAGCACTACGATGGCCTGGCGGCTGTGGCGTTCGGCAGAATGATGGACCTCTCGGACAGGGCGTCGGAGGGTCGCAGCGCCGGTGAGATCGGCTTGAATCCGGACACGAGATATGACGAATAAGGCGATGCGCTTTGTGCCACGGACCCCGCTGGAGGCCGAGTTGGTGCGTCTGGCCGCCCGGGGCCGGCGTCTGTCGGTGGAAGACTTCATCCGCGTCGCTGTGCTGCAGGCGGCGTGCAAGACCGAGGGAGTGTTCGATCTGCCCGCGGACCAGGATGTCGCGGTCGAGGCGGCCTGCACCACGCTGGCCGCGGCGGCCGCGCGTTTGGCGAGCGCAACCATGGGTTCGGAAGTGCCGGGCGAGACGGCGCAGATCGTGGCGCTGGTGGGCTTGAAGGCGGATTGGGACTTTCAGGAAAGACCGCAGCGTGACAAGAAGCTCTGGTTCCAGGCGACCCAAGAGGAGCAAAGCGCGCTGCGGCAGTTCAAGATCACGGCAGGCGAGATCGTTCATGGGACGAGCAAGGACTCGCCAGTCGGTCGGCAGATGGCGGATTGGCTGCGCGAACAGGCGTGGATGACGCCGAGCAATCGTGTCGTGCGCAAAACCGGACTGCCCATGATGCCCTTGCCTGCCGGATCGCCCCGGGTCGATGGCGGCGTTCTGTCCCTGGCGATAGGCGACCTGGCGGTCTGCATTGTGCTCCGGGCGAAGAACCGCAAGGCCTACCCCGGCCCGGGTGTGTTCAAGGATGCCGCACTCGAGCAGGTCGCTGGCGGGCGGTGGAATCTGTATTACTCGGCATACGAGCATGCTGAACCGGTCAAGATCCTGCACCGTCCACAGCGCCGTCCAAGAAAGGGGCGGCATTCGAATCGATGATCGCGTGGCTCCGGCGGCTGGTTCCCCAGTTCGCTTGACCGCCCGCCAGACGAACACTGCGGCATCGCGGCAGATTCACCACCCCACCGATCCCGCCTGTTTGCCAGACTGCGGCCGACTTGTGTCGCTCGCGGCACATGGTGTGATGGGGGATGTGAATCTTCTGAGGAACCGTGATGCCATTTCTGATGGAATTGATCGCCGTACTGCGCGATGCCGTCCTGGTGTTGTTGTGGACCGATCTGCAGGCGAGCGCGCGCTTGCGCGCCTGGCTGCAGACCCGCTATGCGGCGCGGGGCCAGGCGCCCGAGGAGGCGTACCGCAAGGCCTCCCTGCGCCTGCTCGGTGCGGTGGGTCTGGCGACCTTGTTCGTGCCGTGGCTGGCGCTCGGGCTGGCCTGGGGCAGCCGCGAGAGCGCCCATCTGGGGGCGCCGGTGTGGGCGAGCAAGGTGTTGCTGCTGCTGGCGTGGTTGCTGGCCTGGGCTTATGGGCGCGGGGTTTTGCAGTGGTTTCGCTTCGATGCCTGGAGGCGGGCGATCTATCGTCTGTGCGGCCGCGATCCGCGGGGGGCGGCACCAGAGCGCATGGATGGGCTGCGCAAGCCGAAGGCCGCAGGTGGCGCGGTGCTGCGGCGCTGGATGGGGGCGCGGCTGTGGGCCTGGGCGACGGCACTGACGCTGCTGGCGTTGGTGTGGCTGCTGGCGCGTGGGCCGGCGATGCCGCAGCAGCTGTCGGTCATGCTCCTGGGGGCGGCGCTGTGGCTGCTGCTGTGGATGGTGCAGCGCTATGACAGCCTGGTGGCCGAGGTGTTCGACCTCAGCTTGGCTCGGTCGGCGGGCGGGTCGGAGGACGTGCAAGACAATCGCCGCGCACAGTAGTTAAGGGGCTCGGGTTGTTGCTCAGCTGATCTCCATCCAACTGGCTGACGCTGACCATGCTGGACTCGTGGGGCAAAGTCGTTGAAGGAAATCGCCACGCAGGAAGGAATCGACAACAGCTACATCAGCAGAATAGCCAACCTGACCAAGCTGGCGCCCGATATCGTGGCGACCAACCGTCGTGGCCTGCGCGGGGTCAAGCTCGTCATCAGCGACAGCCACGAGGGCATCAAGGCGGCGGTCTCCAAGGTCCTCAGGGCCACCTGGTAGCGCTGCCGCGTGCACTTCATGCGCAACGCCCTGGCCCATGCCGGCAAGACGCTGCGGCGCATGGTCTCGGCCGCCATTGGCGCGGTGTTCGTGCAGGACACTGCCGAAGCCGCCCGTACGCAATGGCGCACCGTGGCCGACCAGTTGCGCGGCAAATTCCCCAAGCTGGGCACCTTAATGGACGACGCCGAGCACGACGTGCTGGCCTTCATGGCCTTCCCGAAGGCGCATTGGCCGCAGATCTACTCGACCAACCCGCTCGAGCGCCTGAACGCCGAGATCAGGCGCCGCACCAACGTGGTCGGCATCTTCCCCAACGACGCCGCCATCACCCGGCTGGTCGGCGCCATGATGCTGGAGCAGAACGACGAGTGGTCGCTGAACCGCCGATATAAGCAGCGTGAAGGCCTCCAGTCGCTCTGCGATACTGCCCTGACTCGGCTGTCGGCTGTGGCACGCTGAGTAACGTGTAGCTCCGCCTATCCGGCCTGTGGAGTTACACCACGTCGAGGGACGCGACCAAACCCAGAATCTTTAACCGCGTGGCTTCTACTTCTACTTTCGATCTGCCGACTTGACAGGGAAGCTTACGAGGCCTGTCGGGAAGCTTCTTGCTATCCCTTTTGCGTACGGAAAATTCCCCCTGCGGTCGAAACCCCTCCCGCATTGCACAGCGGCTGATGCGGAGTACGCGGCAGTCGCCCTGTTGGCGAACAACGGAGCGCCATGCATTGAGAATCCGCAAAACTGCCTTCGGCCTCGACCAGAATTCCAGGGCCGCTTGACATGGATCATCAACCCGAGGGTTCTCGCCAGATTTTGAAATCCACATGCAAGTTACAAAGCACACCCGTGGTTCGCCTGAATCCGAGTGCGGACACCCTCTTCAACGACCGAACCATCCGAGGAACATCCATGAGTGCTGTGCTCGATCCCGTCCACGCGCCCGCGCACGGCGCCGACCATGCCCATGACCATCCACACGGCTGGCGGCGCTGGATGTTTTCCACCAACCACAAGGACATCGGCACGATGTACCTGGTGTTCGCCCTCACGATGCTGTTCGTGGGGGGAGTGCTAGCGCTAGGCATGCGTGCCGAGTTGTTCGAGCCAGGGATCCAGTTTCTCAATCCCCAGCTCTATCTGTCGTTCTCCACCATGCACGGCATCATCATGATTTTCCTGGCCGTGATGCCCGCGCTCGCCGGGCTGGCCAACTGGATGATCCCGTTGCAGATCGGCGCGCCCGACATGGCCTTCCCGCGCATGAACAATCTCAGTTTCTGGCTGCTCATCCCTGCCGCACTTCTGGGGGTGACGGCCTTTTTCGTGCCCGGCGGCGCCCCTGATGTGGGCTGGACGCTGTATGCGCCGCTGACCATTCAGCAAGGCATGGGCATGGATCTCGTGATCTTCGCGGTCCACATTCTCGGCGCCTCGTCCATCATGGCCTCGATCAACATCATCGTCACCATCCTAAATATGCGCGCACCTGGCATGACGCTGATGAAGATGCCCATGTTCGCCTGGACCTGGCTGATCACCGCCTATCTGCTCATCGCCATCATGCCGGTGCTGGCCGGGGCGGTCACGATGACCCTGACCGACCGACATTTCGGCACCAGCTTCTTCAACGCCGCCGGCGGCGGGGATCCCGTTCTGTACCAGCACCTGCTTTGGTTCTTTGGTCACCCCGAGGTCTACGTGCTGATCCTGCCGTGCTTCGGCCTCATGAGCACCGTGGTGCCGACGTTCTCGCGCAAACCCTTGTTTGGCTACAGCTCCATGGTGTATGCCACGGCGTCGATCGCCATCCTATCGTTCATCGTCTGGGCGCACCACATGTTCACGGCCGGCATGCCTGTCACCGGCCAGTTGTTCTTCATGTATGCCACCATGCTCATCGCCGTGCCCACGGGCGTGAAGATTTTCAACTGGCTCGCGACGATGTGGCGTGGCTCGATGACCTTCGAGACTCCAATGCTTTGGGCCATTGGTTTCATCGTCCTGTTCCTCATCGGCGGCTTCACCGGCCTGGTGCTGGCTCTGGCGCCGATTGATATCCAGGTGCACAACACCTATTACATCGTGGCGCACTTCCACTACACGATGGCCATCAGCGTGTTGTTCGCCCTGTTCATGGCTTTCTACTATTGGTCGCCGAAGTGGACGGGAACGATGTATGACGAGCATGCTGGGAAGATTCATTTCTGGTTTTCGCTGGTTGGCGCGAACCTGACTTTCTTCCCCCAGTTTTTCCTTGGCATGGGCGGCATGGTGCGTCGCTATGCCGACTATCCGGTGCAGTTCACCGATTTCAACCAGTTGTCTTCGATTGGCTCGCTGATTTTTGGACTGGCGCAGCTCTATTTCCTCTTTGCCGTGGTGCTTCCTGTCGTGCGTGGGCATGGTGCCAAGGCTCCGCAGCGTCCATGGGACGGAGCGCACGGCCTGGAGTGGGAGGTTCCATCACCCGCGCCGTTCCACACCTATGCCACACCGCCACGGCTGGATGAAACCGCGACGTGCGTGCTGCCGAGCCCATGATTCGTTGCTGAATCGCGAGCAAGTGCTCTCATTGATCCGACAGTGCGATTGTTCTTGGCATGAATATCCAAAACGCTGATCCTTGCCTGGACGCAGAGATCGTCCCATGCCAGTTTTGTCCTAACCGCACACGGTGTGGCTTGCGGGCTTTGGTCGGGGAGGTACGGGGCCATTCTCCCACGAGAATCCAGATGGATGAATTCCGCGCTGGCGCATCCATCCCGATTCGACCCAGTCGTCTGTATGTCGTCAGGTCTGGTGCCGTCAAGGTTGACTGGAATGACGCCGGGAACAAAAATTCGATCATCGATTTATGTTTTCCCGGGCAATTGTTCGCGCTCGAATCGATGGCTGATTTTGAACTTGTGCACAGGGAATTCAAGGCGTCGATTGCCATGACATCCGTTTGCAGCGTGGCATGCAATATCAAGGGCAAGAGTCAAGCTTCAAAAGCGCTTTGCAGACGATATAGCGCCGCATTGGCGACGCGCATTCTGCCCACGTATGAGCTGACACGCGTCATTCAGTCCGGAGCGCAAGCACGCGTCGCTTTCTACATCATGAAAATCATCCATGCCCAGGCGACGGCCAACAGCCCGGAGCATCGGATTCTGCCAAACGTCCCACGGTCTGACATCGCGGGCTATTTGCGCTTGCGCTTGGAGACAGTCAGCAGGGTTTTCTCCGCATTCAGAAAGCAAGGATGGATTCGCGGTCCGGTTCACCGCATGGATGTGGTCGATCCCGAGGCCATCGAGGCTCTGGTGAACCCATGAGGAGCCGGGCGTGAAAAAGGCCGTTGGCGGTGGATCTGCGCTTCATTGACAGTGTGCAGTTCAGCGTGCTGAGAGAACCTTTGATCCAAGATGGCGCACTGGTCTGGTTGTTCAAGCGCAACTGCTCGATCAGTCCCAGGCAGTTGCTCGGCTTTTTTGTGTCCCTGGCGCTCGTCTCGTCATTGGTGGCGCTGATGTGCTGGGAGGGCGGTG
>JAJZDV010000203.1 GCA_021846025.1 Pseudomonadota bacterium | reverse complement strand
CTCGCCCTGGGCGTGCAGGAAAGTCCGATTTTCGTGTCGGCATGGTTCCTGCTGCTGACCGCCTTCGTGGGCGCCAATCTGCTGCAGTTCGGCTTCACCAATTTCTGTCCGCTGGGCATCATCTTGAAAAAGGCGGGTGTGCCCGAGTCCAAGCTGAGTTGCGGCAGCTGATTCGGCTCGGCTGGCCTGGAAGATCCCGCAACGCCGGGGCGACCGTCTCAGTATCATGAGCCGACTGATGTGCCATGGCACGCCTCCCCAAACCCAGCCTCCAGGAGAGTCCTTCATGACTGTTCTCACCGATCAATCTTCGCGGACCGACATCCTCAACCGCCTCAAGCGCGCCGAGGGCCAGTTGCGCGGCGTGCAGCGCATGATCGACGAAGGCGAGCCCTGCCTCAAGGTGGCGCAGCAACTCTCGGCGGTGCGCAAGGCGCTGGACAGTACCTTCGTGCGCATGACCGTGTGCTACATCGAACAGGAACTCGACTCCCGCATGGACGGCGGCCCGACCGAGAAAGTCAAGCTCGACTCCATGATGGAAGAAATGGAGACCCTGTTGAGCCGCATGACCTGAAGCGCACGCGGTTTCGGGCGGCCGACGTTGGCGCCTGGGAACCGTCGCCCTGCTCAAGCGCGTGCGATTGCTGGCGTCTTCGCTTCGGCCACGAGGTTGCCCGTCGCGCTGATGATGCCGCCCCCCAGACAGACTTCGCCCGCATAGACCACAGCCGACTGACCGGGCGTGACCGCCCACTGCGGCGTGTCGAACACCAGCGAAAAGCCGTCGTCGTTCAGCTCGACGATGCGGCAGGTGCTATCCGCCTGGCGGTAGCGTGTCTTGGCGCTGAGCTCCCCACGGGAACGCTTTTGCAGGCTCTCGTCAACCGTGCCGGCGGCGGGGGCCACTCCTGCCACCCAGCTCATGCCGCTGGCTCGCAGGTTCGCGCCCAGCAACCACGGATGGTCGTGACCCTGGGCCACATAGAGGGTGTTGCTGGCCATGTCCTTGCGTGCCACGAACCAAGGCTCGCCGCTGCCGTCCTTGCTGCCGCCCAGGCCAATGCCCTTGCGCTGTCCCAGGGTGTAGAACGCCAGGCCGACATGTTCGCCGAGCAGGCGTCCATCGGGTGCTTTCATCGGGCCGGGGCGCGTCGGCAAGTAACGGTTGAGAAACTCGCGAAACGGCCGCTTGCCAATGAAGCAGATTCCGGTCGAGTCTTTCTTGCGCGCATTGTGCAGGCCGATTTCCGCCGCGATGCGGCGCACCGCGGTCTTGTGCAGAGCGCCGACCGGGAACAAGGTTTTCGCCAGCTGCGCCTGGTTCAGCCGATGCAGGAAATAACTCTGGTCCTTGGTTGGGTCGAGCCCGCGCAGCAACTCGAAACCCTGCGCCGTTTCGCGGACCCGGGCGTAGTGGCCCGTGGCGATTTTCTCTGCGCCTAGGCGCATGGCATGGTCCAGAAACGCCTTGAACTTGATTTCGGCGTTGCACAGCACGTCGGGGTTGGGCGTGCGTCCGGCGGCGTATTCGCGCAGGAATTCGCCGAACACGCGGTCCTTGTACTCGGCGGCAAAATTCACTGCCTCGATGTCGATGCCGATGCGGTCGGCCACGCTCACCGCATCCAGCCAGTCCTGACGCGACGAGCAGTATTCGCTGTCATCGTCGTCTTCCCAGTTTTTCATGAACAGACCGACGACGTCGTAGCCCTGCTGTTTGAGCAGCCAAGCGCAAACGGATGAATCGACGCCCCCGGACAGGCCGACGACGATACGGGGTTTGTGGCTGGGCGACATGCACAAATTCTAGGTGCCGCCGGCCTTGCCCTGCAGTGCCAGCACGCTGGCATGGGTCGTCACCAGGTCGAGTGGGTAGCACTTGCCGGCAAGATGATCCTCCACGCACTGCAGCACCAGCGGGCTGCGGTGCCGCGTCTGGCTGGCGCGCACCTCCTCGGGCGTCAGCCACAGCGTGCGGACAATGCCGTGATCCAGTTCCCGCCCGGCCACGCTTGCGCCCACGCTGCCGCGAAATGCAAAGCGCAGGTACGTCACATCTTCGCCCGGGCGCTGCAAGCGCGACAGGTACACACCCACCAATCCGTCGGGTGTGAACTCCCGGGTGGTCTCCTCCAGCGCTTCACGCACCACGCCCTGCAACGGGCTCTCACCCGGCTCCAGATGACCGGCCGGGTTGTTCAAGCGCAGGCCTTCCTGGGTGTGTTCCTCCACCAGCAAAAATCGGCCATCCTGCTCGATGATGGCGGCCACGGTGACGCTGGGTTTCCAGACTTGGCGCATGAGTGGGTCTTCAAGGTCGACGTGGCGAATTGTTGCACCAAACCCCTGGGTTCTCCCGGAGGGCCGCCGTGCCGCGTTTGCACCCGAATGCCCTGTTTCGGTAAGAATATCGGGCTGGATTGCAAGAGTTTCCCCCTATTGAAGGAGAATTCTGGATGCGCATCGGCGTTGTAGCGGAGAGTGTTGGAGGGGAGCGGCGGGTCTCGGGCACGCCCGAGACCGTCAAGAAGCTGGTGGCGCAGGGTCACCGCG
>JAJZDV010000064.1:14320-16981 GCA_021846025.1 Pseudomonadota bacterium | reverse complement strand
CGGACGCCGACACCGCCCTCTACACCCTGCATTGCGTCTCGCGCTTCATTCCGCATTTCATCGCGCTCTCGGCCTCGTCACCCTACGTGCAGGGCGAGGACACCGGTTTTCACTCGGCGCGGCTGAATTCGGTCTTTGCCTTCCCGCTCTCGGGCCGTGCACCCTTCGCGCTGACCTGGGACGCATTCGAGCTCTATTTCGAGAAAATGACCGCGACCGGCGTGGTCAAGAGCATGAAGGATTTCTACTGGGACATTCGCCCCAAGCCGGAATACGGCACCATCGAAGTGCGGGTGATGGACACGCCGCTGACCATCACCAAAGCGGCGCGCATCGCCGCCTACATCCAGACCCTGGGCCGGTGGATCCAGACCGAGCGCCCGTTCACGCCGCAGGACGACGACTACCTCGTCTACACCTTCAACCGCTTCCAGGCCTGCCGCTTCGGCTTCGACGGTACGTTTGTGGACCCCGCCACGCGCGAGCACCGCACCCTGCGCGAAGACCTGATCCGCACCCTCATCAAGCTCGAAGGCCACGCCGCGGAGCTGAAGTCCGACACCGCCCTGCGCGAACTGCTGGCCGACGTCGGCAACCGCGGCAATGACGCGCAATGGATCCGCGACACCTTCAGCCGTGAAAAACACCTGCCCGAAGTGGTGCGGCAGCAATGCGGGCAGTGGATGGATCGCGGCCGATGATGCCTTGCATCCGCGATTGAAGCTCAACCGAGGCGCATCGGTCGCATCAATCGACCGTCTGCGGCGCGACCGTTGGCGCTTGACCCGCCTGCGCCGTGAACTGCATGCGATGCAACTGCGCATACAGCCCCTCGTGCGCGAGCAACTCAGCCTGCGTCCCCAGTTCCACCAGGCGCCCTTCATCGAGCACCGCGATGCGGTCGCAATGGGCGATGGTGGCCAGGCGATGGGCAATGACGACGGTGGTGCGACCCTGCATCAGCCGGTCCACGGCCTGCTGCACCAGGCGCTCGCTCTCGGCGTCGAGCGCGCTGGTGGCCTCGTCCAGAATGAGCAGCGGCGCATCGCGGTAGAGCGCGCGGGCGATGGACAGGCGCTGGCGCTGGCCGCCGGAGAGCTGCGAGCCGTTATGCCCCACTTCCGCCTGCAGCCCGCCCGGCAGGCCACGCACGAAATCGGCCAGCGCGGCGGCCTCCAGCGCGGCCCAGGCACGGGCCGCGTCCACCGGCTCGCCGAAGCTGACGTTGATGCCCACGGAGTCGTTCAGCAGCACCACATCCTGGCCGACGTAGGCGATCTGCTGGCGCAGGCTGTGCAGGGCCCAGTCACGCAGCGGCACGCCGTCGAGCAGCAGGCGTCCGGCCGTGGGCTCCAGCAGGCGCGGCACCAGGCGCATGAGCGTGGTCTTGCCCGCACCGGAAGGTCCCACCAGTGCGAGGCTTTCACCCGCATGCACCCGCAGGCTGACGCCCGCCAGCACCGGGCGGTCGAGCGCGCCGATGCGCACGGTCACGTCGTCGAACTCCAGCTCGCCCCGCACCCGCTCCACTGCATGGCTGCCTGTATCGAGTTCATGCGGTGTATTGACGATGCCGCGCAGCCGCTCCAGCGAACTGAGCGCGCGCATCATCGGCTGGACGATGTCGGACACCCGTCGCAGCGGCGACAGCGTCATCAGCATGGCGGTGATGAAGGACACGAAACTGCCGACGCTGTGCTGGCCCGAAACA
Source organism: Pseudomonadota bacterium (assembly GCA_021846025.1). Lineage (GTDB taxonomy): Bacteria > Pseudomonadota > Gammaproteobacteria > Burkholderiales > Burkholderiaceae_C > Thiomonas_A. Next base: position 15,270 of record JAJZDV010000064.1, on the reverse strand, counting down.
TCGCTTTGCCACATGGCGTAGACCATCACCACCGAGACAGCCAGCGCCGACAGCCACTGCGACACCGGCGTGGTGGACGAGCCCGACACCAGCGTCTTCACCGTGATGCGGCGCAGGTTCTGGTTGATGGCCTCGAAGCGCGCGGCGAACCCCTCCTGCGCGTTGTGCACGCGCACCACCGGCGCCGCCAGCATGCCCTCCTCCAGCGCATACGACACCGCTTCGGCCGCGCCCTGCATCTGCGCATTCAGCCGCTTGGCGCGGCGGCTGATGCGGCGCATGACGAACAACAACGGCAGCAGCACTGCCAGCGTCAGCAGCGTCAGGCTCCAGTTCACCCACATCAGGTAGCCGAACAGCGCCACCAAGGTCAGGCTGTCGCGCACCAGGGTGAGCAGGCCGGGAAAGATCATGCCCAGCGCCAGCTGCGCCTCGTACACCGCGGCGCCAATGAGGCTGCTGGCGCTTTCACGCTGCAGCCCGGCAAGCTGGGCATGCACGATCTGCCCGTACACCAGCGTGCGGACACGCGCCAACACGTTCTGGGTCAGCCACTGTGTGAGAAACTGCGAGGCCAGCCATGCCAAGCCACGCACCGTGAACAGCCCGAGCAACACCGCCGGCACGGCCCACAGCGGAAAATCGCGCTTCGCGGTGAAGCCGACATCGAGCACATGTTTCATCAACGCCGGCAACACCGGCTCGGTCGCTGCGACGATGGCGGCGAACAACACGATGAGCAATGCGGCCGAGCGGTTGCGCGGGTTGGCCGCGAAGAGGCGGCGAAGCAGATCCAAGGCAACTCGGTGATCCCGCGCCCCCCTGTTGGCCAGGGACGGGTTGTTTGATTGCATAGTGTCTCGCGGTGATAAAAATACGCTCATGCCCGGCCATCGGGGCCATCTTTCTACCATACAACCCATCGGTATCCAGATCCAGACCCATGCCCC
>JAJZDV010000064.1:0-14220 GCA_021846025.1 Pseudomonadota bacterium | reverse complement strand
CACGAGATTTTGGTGCACGTCAATGACGGCTCCGACGGCACCTTGGAGTGGGTTCGGGATCAGCGCATTGCGCACACGCATTCGGCCGCCAACGTGGGCATCTGCCTCGCGGTCAACCAACTCGCCAGCATGGCGACTCGCCAGTGGTTGGTCTATCTCAACGACGACATGGTCTGTTGCCCCGGCTGGGACACGGCACTGATCAACGCCATCGATCGTCAGCCGCACGATCTCGTCTACCTCTCGCCCACCATCATCGAGCCGCGCGCGAGCGTCAATCCACTCACCATCGTGCAGGATTTCGGTTCGACCGCGGAAACCTTCAATGAAGCCGCCATGCTGGAACAGTTCGCATCCGATCCGCGCGGCGACAGACTCGGACAAGCTTCGCCGGTCAGTGTTGTGAGCAAGCGCTGGTGGCATATGGTTGGCGGTTACAGCATCGAATTCAGCCCAGGCATGGGCAGCGAAGACGACTTGATGATGAAATTCTGGGTTGCCGGCTGCCGCCACTATGCCGTGATCGGCAGCAGCCGCATCTATCACTTTGCCTGCCGCAGCACGGGACGGGTGCGGCGCAACCACGGAGCGCGGACCTTTGTCACCAAGTGGGGCGTGACGCAGGGAGACTTCAAGCGCCGCTCGCTTGCACCCAGCGCGACCCCGCAAGTGCCTCCACAGCCCATGCCCCAGCCGACGCCGATGGGACGCCTCAAGCGCGCCGTCTATGGCCTCACGGGCAATTTCCCGCTGGGCGATCTTTCCGCCTGGGATGCAATGCCGGGGCAGCATCTTCATGCTGGTCCCGCCATCAGGACAACAACGATGGATGACAGCTGATGCAGCCCTCCGACGTCAGCATCTCCGCCATCATCATCACCCGCAACGAGTCCAGGAATCTCGCCGACTGTCTCAGAGGGCTCGACTGGTGCGACGAGATCATCGTGCTGGACAGCGGCAGTACCGACGGCACGCAAGAGCTTGCGCGAAGTCTGGGGGCGCGCGTTGTCGTGCGTGCAGACTGGCCCGGCTTCGGTCCGCAGAAAAACCGAGCATTGGATTGTGTCCAGACCACGTGGGTCCTCTCCATCGATGCCGACGAGCGCGTGACACCAAAGTTGGCCGATGAAATCCGCACCATCATCGCCCGCCCTGACGCCGCGAATGCCTATTCGCTACCGCGCCTGTCCAGCTATTGCGATCAGTTCATGCGGCATGGAGGCTGGTACCCGGATCAGGTGGTGCGTCTCTTCAGACGCGGCACGGCGCGCTTTTCAGACGACATCGTCCACGAGTCCTTGCAAACCACGGGCCGGGTTGGCGAGATGCGGCAGGACCTCATTCACATCAGTTACCGCTCGCTCGACGACGTCCTGGAAAAAATGAACCGCTACTCCACTGCGGGCGCTCTCAAGGCTGCCGCGAAGGGCAGGACCGCGAGCTTGCTTTCGGCATGGTTGCACAGTCGATGGGCATTTTTACGTGCCTACGTGTTGCGCTTGGGTTTTCTCGATGGGCGCCTGGGTTTTGTCCTGGCTTGCTCCATCGCCCATGAAACCTGGTACCGCCACCTCAAGCTCTGGCAACTGACCAGGGAGAAGCCCCGCACCATTGCTCCGCATGAGCAATCCGAATCGCTGGATTGAAGGCCTTGGACCCCGCCTGTTGCACTACCCCAGTTGCGACACACAGGGAGCCGCGTGAACGTCGGACCCCGAATGACACTCGGGGCATCTTTTGGGTGAGGCTCCGGCCGATGGCTGCCCAGAAGGCTGCTGCCGTTTTCGCGAATGTCCGGTTGCATCCCATTACGCATCGCTGCCGCTGGCCTACGTAAAATGCAATCGTCACCGTACGCCCGTGTTGCGACATTTTCGGCCTGCGCCTTGCACGATTGCCCAATGGCCCAGGCGCCAACACCCGATCACCCCGTCCGACACAAAACGCGATGAAGCGACGCCAATTTCTACTCAAAAGCTTTTCCAGCCCCTGGCTGCGTTCCGTTGGTGCCGCGGCTGCCACCCTGGGCCTTCCCGCGGTCGCCCAGGCCCAGTTCAAAATCGACGTTTCCGGCATTGGCGCCACGCAGATTCCCGTCGGGATTGCGCCTTTCAAGGGGCAGGACTCCTGCCCGCAGCCGATTGCCGACATCGTCCGCGCCGATCTCACGCGCAGTGGCCAGTTCCGCACCACCAACCTCGGCGGCGCGGTGCTCACCGAGCAGGGGCCGCCGAACTATGCGGCTTGGCGCGCGCAGGCGCTGGAAGCCGCGGCCGGTGGCAGCATCACGCCACAGGGCCCCAACCGCTGGATGATCCGCTTCCGCTTGTGGGATGCGGTGAAACAGGCCGATCTGGGCGGCGAGATCTACCAGGTGGTCACGGGCGACCTGCGCCTGGCCGCCCATCGCATCGCCGACTTCATCTACCAGAAGCTCACGGGCCAGCGCGGCGTGTTTGCCACGCGCATTGCCTACATCAGCAAGGCCGGACAGCACAATTTCGCGCTGATCGTGGCCGATAGCGATGGCGAAAACGCCCGCACCGCCCTGCGCAGCCGCGAGCCGCTGCTCTCCCCGGCCTGGGCACCCGACGGCAGCACCCTGGCCTACGTCTCGTTTGAAACCGGCAAGCCGGTTGTGTTCATGCAAGACATCCGCAATGGCGCACGCCGCATGCTGGCCAACTTCAAAGGCACGAACAGCGCTCCGTCGTTCTCACCCGACGGCCGCACCATGGCCGTGGTGCTGACGCTCACGGGACGTTCGCAAATTTTCCTGATGCCCAGCTCCGGTGGCCAGCCGCGCCAGCTCATGCGCAGCGGATCCATCGATACCGAGCCGGTCTTCGCCCCCGACGGCAAGAGCGTCTACTTCGTCAGCGACCGCGACGGTTCGCCGCAGATCTATGCAGTGGGACTGGACGGCAGCGGCGTGCGTCGCCTCACGTTCAGCGGCGGCTACAACGTCAGCCCCGCCATCAGCGCGGACGGCAAGAATCTCGCCTACATTTCCCAGCAGGGCAACAGTTTCCAGCTTTGGCTGCAAGACGTGGCTTCCGGCAATGCCCGGGCTCTGGACAATGGCACCGACGATGGGCACCCGAGTTTTGCCCCGAACGGACAAATCCTGCTGTACTCTGCCCATGAAGGCGGCTCGGAAGTGCTGAAAACCGTGTCGCTGGACGGCAGTGTTCGCACCACGCTGGCTGCGGCAGGGCTGCAGGTCCGGGAGCCGTCCTGGGGCCCGTGGACGCCTGGCAATTGAAACCCCATACCCCGCACGCCTGGGGGCCGATCGTTGTCTCGTTCGGCATCCCTGCTGCGCTGCCCACCGTTGAATTCTTCCCGAATCCTCTGCAAAATTCACTGTTGCACCGTAGTTGTTGAACCTCGTCTGACCCACAACACCCTTTTCCACCACGTACAACCCTGACCATTTGGAGAATCACGATGAACCAACGCTCTGCCCTTCTGCTCACGGCCCTCGCCGCAGCACTCACCCTGGGCGGCTGCGCCTCGGGCGTGAAAATGCATCCGGCTCCTGTCGAATCCCAGACCGCTGCACCCGTGAGCAGCACTGCGGGCGCCAACTCCCAAGGTGCCGGGCAAAGCCAGGTCGCGGCTGTGCAGGCACCGGCCGAGAACAACGTCGGCCCCGGCCCTGACGTTCCCAAGAGCGTGTTTTTCGCCTTCAACAGCTATGTGGTCGAGGGCAAATACCGCCCGGTGCTGGAAAACAATGCGCAGTACCTGACCGGCCACCCGGCCGCACATGTGCAACTGCAAGGCAACACCGACGCCCGTGGCAGCCGCGAATACAACCTGGCGCTGGGTCAGAAACGTGCCGATGCCGTGATGAAGGGCATGGAACTGCTGGGCGTGAAACCCAGCCAGATGGAAGCCATCAGCTACGGCAAGGAAAAGCCCAAGGCACTGGGCAACACCGAAGCTGACTACGCCGAAAATCGCCGCGTGGACATCGTTTACCAGAAATGATGCAGCACAACGCGATGAAAGTGCCCCGCCCTGCGGGGTTTCACCGGCTGCGCCGCGGGGCTCCGGCCCTGCTGCTCAGCCTGGGGCTCGGGCTGGCGTGGCTGCCGCAGGCGCAGGCCGACATGTTTCCGGACAACGAAGCGCGCCGCGCCATCCTGGACCTGCGTGGGCAGATGGCGCAAAACCAGCAGGCCAACCAGGCCCAACTGGCGCAGCAGGCGCAGCAAATTCAGCAGATCCGCAGTTCGCTGCTCGACCTGGCGAACCAGATCGAACAGCTCAAAACTGAAATCGCCCAACTGCGTGGCCAGCAGGACACCACCACGCGCCAACTCAACGACACCATCGCCAAGGTGGCCGCAAGCCAGAAAGACCTGACCCAGCGCATGGCGCCGCTGGAACCGGTGGCGGTGCAGATCGGAGGCAAAAGCTACACCGTGCAGCCGGCTGAAAAAGCGGCTTACGAACAAGCGCTGGCAGCCTTCCGCAGTTCCGATTTTGCCGGAGCCGGTAGCCAGTTCAAGGCGTTCCTGGCCCAGTACCCATCGAGCCCGTATGCCTCGGAGGCCCAGTACTGGCTGGCCAATTCCCTGTACGCACAAAAACAGTACAGGGATGCCGTCTCGGCCTTCAACGGCCTCATCAATGGCTACCCGGGCAGCAGCCGCATCCCCGAGTCCATGCTCGGCTTGGCCAATTGCCAGGTGGAATTGCGCGAAGTGCGTGCAGCCAGACTCACGCTCCAAAAGCTGGTGAAGAATTACCCGCAGTCCGAGGCCGCGCAAGCCGCCAAGGACCGCCTGGCCAAGCTGCGCTGAAGGCGCATGGCTGAAGCGACGGCGCCGGTGGGAACCGGTGGCACACCCGCTGTGGTGCTGCTGTCCGGTGGCCTGGATTCAGCCACCGTGCTGGCCTGCGCACGCGCCCAGGGCTTCATCTGCCACGCGCTTTCGGTGCATTATGGCCAGCGCCACGGCGCCGAGCTGGATGCGGCGCGGCAGGTGGCCCAGGCCTTGGGCGCTGTGCGGCACGAAATCATTCAACTGGATCTGGCGCGTTTCGGCGGCTCGGCCCTCACCGATACGGCGCTGCAGGTTCCCACTGCCGGCGAACAGGATGGCATTCCTATCACCTACGTGCCCGCACGCAATACCGTGTTGCTGGCACTGGCCCTGTCGTGGGCCGAGGCGCTTGGAGCCCGCGATGTGTTCTATGGCGCCAACGCCGTCGATTATTCCGGCTACCCGGACTGCCGCCCGGAGTTCGTGGCGGCGTTCGAGACCCTGGCCAACCTCGCGACCAAGGCCGGCGTCGAGGGTGGCCACATCCGCGTGCATGCGCCCATCATCCAGTTGAGCAAGGCGCAGATCATCCGTGAAGGACTGCGCCTGGGCGTTGACTTCAGCCAGACCGTGAGCTGTTACCAGGCCGACGATCAGGGCCGCGCCTGCGGGCGTTGCGACTCCTGCCGCATCCGCGCCGCTGGCTTCGCCGAGGCGAGAGTGCCCGACCCCACGCGCTACCAGCCCAGCAATCGACTTGCCTGACCTCGGCCCTGATGCTCACCAATCCCGAGCTGCCGACGCCCGGCCGTGTTGCGTGTCAGCGGGTCGGCTCTCCGACCCGGTGACACGAGGAGATCAAAACTTGGGGCGGCCCTGCATCCATTCGAGACGCGCTGGAGCCGTGGGACCTTCAAGGGTCCGTTCCCCCGAGTCGGCATGCCCTTGCTGGCCCGAATCGTTTTACCCGCAACGCTGCCGCGTGTGACAATTCCCGCTTGTGACGCGGCGTCGCCGGCAAAGGGTTCGTCTCGCCCTGCCGCAAACCGGATCATTCCGCAACATCCATCAACACTGCCTTGCAAGAGATCTCCACCGCTGCCCTCAACGCTACCGTACTGTGGTGGACGTTTCTGCTGAGCGTGGCCTTCGGTGCCATCATGCACCGCTCGCAGTTCTGCGCCATGGGCTCGGTTGCCGATATCGTCAATTTCGGCGACTGGACACGCATGCGCATGTGGGCACTGGCGATTGCGACGGCCCTTCTGGGCACCAGCGTCCTGGCGGCCATGGGCCTGATCAACACCGATCAGACCATCTACACCGCCAACCGCGTGCTGTGGCTGTCAGCCCTGCTGGGTGGGGTGATGTTCGGCTTCGGCATGGTGCTGGCTTCAGGCTGCGGCAGCAAGACCCTGGTACGTCTGGGCGCGGGCAGTCTCAAGGCGCTGGTCGTTTTTGTCATGTTGGCCGTGGGTGCCTACGCCACGCTGCGCGGCATCACCGCCGAGGTGCGGGTCTACGGGCTTGACCGTGTGGCGGTCGTGCTCAACGGCGCGCAAGACCTGCCCTCGGTCCTGGCCCGGCTTACCGCCATCGCCCGCCCCACCTGGCTGCTCGTCCTTGGTGTCGGCACGGCACTGGTTCTCGGGACCTGGGCACTGTGGCCGCGCGAAGCGCGCAGCCCGCGGCAGCTGCTCGGGGGCATCGGCATCGGTGCGCTGGTCGTGGCGCTGTGGTGGGTGTCGGGTCACCTGGGATTCGTGGCGGAAGACCCGCAGACGCTGCAGCACGCTTACATCGGCAGCACCGGGAACCACCTCGAGTCCTTCACCTTCGTTGCACCACTGGCCTACACGCTGTATTGGTTCCTCATGTACTCCGACGCCAGCAATGTGCTGAACATCGGCATCGTCTCGGTGTTCGGGGTCATTGCCGGCTCCGCGCTGCACGCGCTGGCCACAGGGCGTTTTCGCTGGGAAGGTCTGGCTGGAGTGGAGGACACGGCCAACCACATCGTCGGCGGATTGCTGATGGGCATCGGCGGCGTCACCGCCATGGGCTGCACCATTGGCCAAGGCATTACAGGTGTGTCCACCCTGTCCATCACCAGCTGGATTGCCCTGGCCTCGATCATCGGCGGCGCGGTGCTGGGCGTGAAGTTCCAGGCCTGGCGGCTGGACCGGGCGGACTAGGCGGCATGCCACGCCCGACGCTGCGGCCTGCCATTCGTTGCACGCATCCCTCCCATGTCAGCCCTGCCCTGCAGCATCAATCCGCCTGACACTGACCGCCGCTTCGGCGGCGTGACGCGGCTTTATGGCGCGCCGGCGGCAGCGCGGATCCGCAGCGCCCATATCGTCATCGTCGGCCTGGGCGGTGTGGGCTCCTGGGCAGCCGAGGCCCTGGCGCGCTGTGGCATCGGTGCGCTGACGTTGATCGATCTCGACCATGTCGCCGAGTCCAACATCAATCGCCAGATTCAAGCGCTGGACTCCACGCTCGGCATGGCCAAAGTCCGCGCTCTGGCGTCGCGCATCGCCGATATCAACCCGACGTGCGAGGTGCGCGAAGTGGACGATTTCGCCAGCCCTGACAACCTCGCCAGCCTCATCCCTGCGAACGCACAAGCCCTGCTCGACTGCTGCGACCAGGTTCGCACCAAAGCCGCCCTGGCTGCGTATGCGCTGCAACACAAGTTGGCCATCATCATGGCCGGTGCGGCAGGCGGCAAACGCCAACCCCAGCAGGCGCAGATTCTGGACCTCGCCGCCGTCCACCATGACCCACTGCTGGCCAAGGCGCGTTACCGCCTGCGCCGCGTCCATGGGGCGCCGCGCAGCGGCCCCATGGGTGTGCCCTGTGTCTGCTCGGCTGAACCCGTATTCATGGCCACGACCGGCAATGGCGCTCAGGCTGGCGAGGCCCCGCAGGGCCTCAACTGCGCTGGCTATGGCTCCAGCGTCATGGTCACGGCCACTTTCGGCATGATTGCCGCCAGCCTGGCACTCGAAGCCGTGATGCAACCGCTGGGCAAACGCCTGTGAGCCTTTTCACGCCATGCCTCCGAAAAACTGCCGCGAGGCCTTTGCTATGATTGTGGGCTTTGGGTCGTTAGCTCAGTCGGTAGAGCAGCGGACTTTTAATCCGTTGGTCGCGTGTTCGAGTCACGCACGACCCACCAGACACAACACAGCAAAAAAGCCCGTGGCAGCTTCGTCTGCATCCACGGGCTTTTGCTTGGCCAGGACTCCTGGCACTGCGCTGGAACTGCGGCACGAAATCTCAGCCGAAGAGCTTGCCCTTGAGCATGCCAAGGCCCTGTGACAACAAATCGCCTTCCGGAATTTGACCGCCTGGAGTGAGTTTGTCCACCAGTTGCGGGAGCAGTTCCGACAAGCCCGAGGCGGCCTGTGTCGGGTCGAGACCGGCCTTGGCGGCGAGTTCTTTGACCGTGTCGCTCCCGAGAACTTGCTGAATCTGATCGGCGGACACAGGCTGGTTCTGCCCCGTACCGATCCACGACTGCACCACATCACCAAGCCCGCCATTCTGGAACTTCTCGGCCAGTCCAGCCAAGCCACCCGGCTGGTTTTGAATCATGCTCATCACGGCACCCATCATGGAGTTGGGGCTGGTGCCGGAGCCGCCAGTCAGAGCACCCAACGCATCGTCGAACAGACCCATCATCATGCACTCCTCAGGTTGACCATCGAGCAGCCAGAATAGCCGACCCCTGACTTTTCAACCACCATTGTCAACAAGACGCCATCGGCCCCGGATCGCGTTCGGCACCATCTTTTTTCAGGAAGATCTGGCCAAAGTTGGTGAGAAATACGCTATGATCCTCGGCTTTTCGGGGGTATAGCTCAGTTGGTAGAGCAGCTGACTCTTAATCAGTAGGTCCTGGGTTCGAATCCCTGTGCCCCCACCAAATGGTTGCCGGCGAAGGCCGCATGCGCTTGAGCAATCAACGGCGTGCGGCCTTTGTTTTATGGGCGTTGGTTTTGTTGACTTACAGTCCCAGGCATTGAGCACGTTGTGAGAGGCTTGTCCATGTCTGCCACCATCCTCGTCACCGGCGGCGCCGGCTATATCGGCTCGCACACATGTGTCGCGCTCATTGAAGCTGGCTACAAGCCCCTGGTCTATGACAACCTGTGCAACAGCAGCGCAGAGTCACTGGCCAGGGTGGAGCGCATCACCGGGGTGAGGCCTGAGTTCATCCAGGCTGATGTTCGTGATGCCACAGCGCTGGACGGCGCTTTTGTCGAGCATGACATGCGGGCAGTCATCCATTTCGCCGGGCTGAAGGCAGTGGGCGAATCGGTGGACAAGCCGCTGAGCTATTACGACAACAACGTGGGCGGGACGGTCGTGTTGCTGCAGGCCATGCAACGGGCGGGGGTGAGGACCATCATCTTCTCGTCCTCGGCGACGGTGTATGGCGACCCGGCCGCGGTGCCCATTCGCGAAGACTTTCCGCTCAGCGCGACCAATGCCTACGGACGCAGCAAGCTGATGATCGAGGAGATACTGGGCGATCTGCATCGTGCAGAGCCACAGTGGCACATGGCCAGGCTGCGCTATTTCAACCCTGTGGGGGCTCATGAAAGCGGGCTCATTGGCGAAGATCCTCGCGGCATTCCCAACAACCTCATGCCCTATGTCACGCAGGTGGCTGTGGGCCGCTTGCCGCGGCTGCGGATCTTCGGCGGCGACTGGCCGACGGTGGACGGCACCGGAGTACGCGACTACATCCATGTGATGGATCTGGCCGAGGGCCACGTGGCGGCACTGCGGCACTTGCTCGCGCACGACGGCATGCTCACCGTGAACCTGGGCACAGGCCGGGGTTACTCGGTGTTGCAGATGGTGCAGGCCTTCGGCCGCAGCATCGACCGTGAATTGCCGTATGAAATCGTCGCGCGGCGTCCAGGCGACATCGCCGAATGCTGGGCCGACCCAGCCGCTGCTGAACGGTTGCTGGGCTGGAAAACCAAGCGTGGGCTGGACACCATCTGCGCCGACGCCTGGCGCTGGCAACAGGGCAATCCGCAAGGCTACGGCGACTGATTCTCCTGCGGCCAAATGGCCGAGCAGCGGCCATCTTCAGCCAACTCGCCGTGCTGGCCGCGTTCAGGCTGCGCCGAACAAGCTCGCGTATTCGCCAGAACGTGTTCAGCGCGGCCTCGGTTCATGCCCCGGCGGAATACACCGGATGGGCATCTGCGAGGGCCTTGACTGCTGCTTGCACTCGCGTCATGCATGCCGCGTCTTGCGGCGCATCCAGGATGTCGGCCATGAGATGGGCAGTCTGCACCACTTGCGCCTCGCCAAAACCGCGCGTGGTCATGGCCGGTGTGCCGACGCGAATGCCCGAGGTGATCATGGGTTTTTGCGGGTCGTTCGGAATGGCGTTCTTGTTGACCGTGATGTGGGCCTGGCCGAGCAAGGCCTCGGCCTCCTTGCCGGTGATGCCCTTGGCCCGCAGGTCCACCAGGATCAGGTGGCTTTCGGTACGGCCTGAGACGATGCGCAGACCGCGTTGCTGCAGCGCCTGCGCCATGGCTTGCGCGTTCGCGAGAACCTGCTGCTGGTAGGTCTTGAAGGCGGGGGCCAGCGCCTCCTTGAACGCCACCGCCTTGGCGGCAATCACATGCATCAGCGGTCCGCCTTGCAGGCCGGGAAAGATGGCCGAGTTGATCGCTTTCTCATGCTCGGCCTTCATCAGGATGATGCCGCCACGCGGCCCGCGCAGAGTCTTGTGTGTGGTGGATGTGACGACGTCGGCATGCGGTACGGGGCTGGGGTAGATGCCTGCGGCGATGAGGCCGGCGTAATGCGCCATGTCCACCATGAAGATGGCGCCCACGTCCCTGGCCACCTTGGCGAAACGGGCGAAGTCGATGCGCAGGCTGTAGGCCGAAGCACCGGCGATGATGAGTTTGGGCTTGTGTTCGTGTGCCAGTGCTTCCATGCGGTCGTAGTCGATCTCTTCCTGCGCATTGAGCCCATAGGGCACGATCTTGAACCACTTGCCGCTCATGTTCAGCGCCATGCCGTGGGTGAGGTGGCCGCCTTCGGCCAGGCTCATGCCCATGATCGTGTCGCCGGGCTTGAGAAACGCGAGAAACACGGCCTCGTTGGCCGAGGCGCCGCAATGCGGCTGCACATTGGCGGCCTCGGCACCGAAGAGTTGCTTGACGCGCGCAATGGCGAGCGACTCTGCCACATCGACGTATTCGCAACCGCCGTAGTAGCGACGGCCGGGATAGCCCTCGGCGTATTTGTTGGTGAGTTGCGTGCCCTGCGCCTGCATGACTGCGGGCGAGGCGTAATTTTCGGAGGCGATGAGTTCGAGATGCTCGTGCTGACGCTGGTTCTCGTTCCGGATCGCCGTCCAGACTTCAGGATCGGCCTGGGCGATGGTGATGTTGCGGTCAAACATGAGTGACGTCCTTGCAGGCTGCTGTGTGGTGCGCCGCCAGCGCCGTGTGTGGGCTGGCTTGCGCTGGGGAGCGCCCAGGCGAACGGCAAGATACGCTGCGCTTCCCGGTGGTTCATCCACCTCGACGGGCCGTGGCAGCGTCAGAGCCGCCATGCCGTCTTATCGCCAGTCGCGCAACGATGAAATGGTAGCGCAGGCATGCTGCGCCACCTGGGCCCGGTCCTGGTTACCCGGCAGCACCGAGGACAGGCCGGGGACCGACGCCAACAGCCCCGCGGGGCCGCCAACAATCCAACCGCACGCTTCCTGCTGACCAGGGCTCTGCAACACCGCTCAGGTGCTGCGTTTGGCGGGTTGCGCCGCCACCACGGCCTGGGCTGTTTGCTCGACCTTGGGTGCTGGCGCCTGGGGCTTGGCTTCGGGCGCATCGGCCGTCACGGCGGCGCTCGCAGCAGACTTGCTGCTGGCAACGATCTGCGCCAGGCGCGCCTGCTCGGCCATGACCTTGGCGGCGTAGCCCCCTTCGGTCGCATCGCTGGTGGCACCCACATACATGCGCAGTCCGGCCTGCAGAGAACCACCGCGGACGATCGCATCCTTCAAGACCAGCGCGCCGACACGCACATTGGCCATGGGATCGATGCTGGCACGCGGGCCGCCGTAGGGGGCAAACTTGTCGCGATGCACATTGGCCATCACCTGCATCAGGCCCGTGGCACCCACACTGCTTTGCGCATAGGGGTTGAACGAGGATTCAACCGCCATCACCGCCAGAATGAGGGTGGGGTCGAGGCGCTCCTGCCTGCCCACCTGCCAGGCGCTGCTCACCAGTTCCTGCATGGCCAGCGGGGCAATGCTGTAGCGGCGCGACAGCCAGTTGGCCACGGCCATTTGCGCACGGTCGAGTTGCGGGCCCGCAGGGAAAGCCACTTCAGCCAATGGCTCGACCGCCGCGGCTTGCTGGCCGAGGGCCTGCAACTCCTCGACGGCGGCTTTGCGGGCAACCACCCATTGGGTGACGCCCTTTTCCAGCGACAAGACGGTTTGCGGGTGCATGTAGAGATAAGCACCTGCGGCAACCACGAAAAAACCCACCATCATCAGCGTGTGATGGGTCCACTCCAGGACTTCGGCGCCGACAGTGCGCCAGCTTGGGGGCTGGGCTTGGGCTTGTGAGGCATTCGACATCTTGCTCTCCTGTGTCAAATCGCATCGGTTTGGCGGTCGTGCTGGGAAGCGCAACAGGTTCAACACCAATGCTGGGCACAGATCCGGAACGGACTCTGGGTGGAGCCTCACGCCTAAGATGCGTTGGCATCTCGGCCGGCTTGTCTCTTGCCGGCGGCATTTCCGGGACGTTTTGTTGGCACGCCGCGCGATGTTGGCGGTCTATTGTGCGCAACCAAGCTGGATTTTAGGGTTTGCTTATTTCTTGTCAATCTATATTTAATACAATAACAAAACTATTTTGTCTATGAAATACCGTGATCTTCGGGATTTCCTGGGTGTGCTGCAGACGCAAAGCGAGTTGCTGGAGGTGGGCGAGCCGGTCTCTCCGCACCTGGACATGACGGCGGTGTGCGACGCCATGCTGCGGCGCGCAGGCCCCGCCCTGCTGTTTCGCCAGCCCACGGGCTATGCCATGCCGGTGCTCGGCAACCTGTTCGGCACGCCCAGGCGCGTGGCGCTGGGCATGGGGGTGGACGATGTGGGCGAACTGCGCCGCATCGGCCAGGTGCTGGCGCGGCTCAAACAGCCCGAGCCACCAAGCGGCCTGAAGCATGCGGGCGAATTGCTCCACCTGGTGCGTGCGGTGTGGGACATGCGCCCATGCGAGATCCGCAGGCCGCCCTGCCAGCAAGTCGTGCAGGCAGGCGCGGAGGTGGACTTGAACGCCCTGCCCCTGCAAACGTGCTGGCCCGGCGACGCCGCGCCGCTGCTGACCTGGGGGCTGGTGGTCACGCGCGGGCCGCGCAAGCCGCGGCAGAACCTGGGCATCTACCGCCAGCAGCGCATCGGCCGCAACCAATTGATCATGCGCTGGCTGGCACATCGCGGCGGCGCGCTGGACTTTCGCGACCATGCCGCGGCCCACCCCGGCCAGCCCTTCCCCATCGCCGTGGCGCTGGGGGCCGACCCGGCCACCATCCTGGGTGCGGTGACGCCGGTGCCGGATACGCTGAGCGAATACCAGTTCGCCGGTCTGCTGCGCGGCGGGCGCACCGAGCTTGCGCGCTGTGTCGGGCTCGATCTGCAGGTGCCGGCGCACGCCGAAATCGTGCTCGAGGGGCACATCCCCGCCGCAGAATCCGGCTTTGCCGGCGAGAGTGAAACAGGCGTGAAACTGGCCGAGCGCGGCGGCTATCTGCACGCGCTGGAAGGGCCGTTCGGCGACCACACCGGCTACTACAACGAGCAGGACTGGTTCCCGGTGTTCGAGGTGCAGCGCGTCACCATGCGCGAGAACCCCATTTACCACTCCACCTACACCGGCAAGCCGCCCGACGAGCCGGCCGTGCTGGGCGTGGCGCTGAACGAGGTGTTCGTGCCGCTGCTGCAGCAGCAGTTCCCGGAAATCACCGACTTCTACCTGCCGCCCGAAGGCTGTTCCTACCGCCTGGCGGTGGTGTCCATCCGCAAACAGTACGCCGGCCATGCCAAGCGGGTGATGTTCGGGGTGTGGAGCTTTCTGCGCCAGTTCCTGTACACCAAGTTCATCATCGTGACCGACGATGACGTCGACATCCGCGACTGGCGCGACGTGATCTGGGCCGTGACCACGCGCATGGACCCGGTGCGCGACACCACGCTCATCGACCACACGCCGATCGACTACCTGGATTTCGCCTCGCCCGAGAGCGGCCTGGGCGGCAAGATGGGCCTGGACGCGACCCACAAATGGCCCGGCGAGACACGGCGCGAATGGGGCCGCGCCATCGTTCCCGACGCGGCCGCCACCGCCCGGGCCGAAGCGCTGGTGGCGCGCCTGTG
>JAJZDV010000063.1 GCA_021846025.1 Pseudomonadota bacterium | reverse complement strand
AGGGGTGCCTGGCGCAGAATCAGCCCAGGTCGGCGTCCAGTACCGAGCCGCGCGATGCCGTTCCCGCAAGCTTGGCGAACTTGGCGAGAACGCCGCGGGTGTAGCGCGCTCCGGGCGGCTGCCACGCGGCGCGGCGGCGGGTGATTTCGGCTTCACTGACATTGAGCTGCAGGCGCAGGCTGGGGGCGTCGATGGTGATGCTGTCGCCTTCGTGAACCAGGGCGATGAGGCCGCCGACCTGCGCCTCGGGCGCCACATGGCCGACCACCATGCCCCAGGTGCCACCGGAGAAGCGGCCATCGGTGATGAGGCCGACGCTCTCGCCCATGCCGGCACCGACCAGAGCCGAGGTGGGGGCCAGCATTTCGGGCATGCCGGGGCCGCCCTTGGGGCCCAGGTAGCGCAGCACCAGGATGTCGCCGTGGTGGATCTGCTTGGACAGAATGGCTTGCAAGGCGCTTTGCTCGTCGTCGAACACGCGCGCCGGGCCCGTCATGCTGGGGTTCTTCAGGCCGGTGATCTTGGCCACGCAGCCTTCCGGGGCGAGATTGCCTTTCAGAATGGCGAGGTGGCCGTGTGCGTACATCGGCGCGCCCATCGGCCGGATCACGTCCTGGTCGGCGCGAGGCACTTCGGGGATGTCGGCCAGGTTCTCGGCCAAGGTCTTCCCGGTGATGGTGATGCAGTCGCCATGCAGCAGGCCGGCGGCGAGCAGGGTTTTCATCACCTGCGGAATGCCGCCGGCGCGATGCAGATCGGTCGCCACGTACTGGCCGGAAGGCTTCATGTCGCACAGCACCGGAGTGCGCTTGCGAATGACTTCGAAGTCGTCGATGGTGAAGGGCACCTCTCCCGCATGGGCGATGGCCAGCAGGTGCAGCACGGCATTGGTCGAGCCGCCGGTGGCCATGACCACGGCCACGGCGTTTTCCAGCGCTTTGCGGGTGACGATGTCACGCGGTTTCAGGCCCGCGCGCACGGCAGCCAGCAGCACCTGCGCCGAGTCGCGCGCCGACTGCACCTTCTCGTCGTGCACATTGGCCATGGTCGATGAGTAGGGCAGCGACATGCCCATCGCCTCGATGGCGCTGGACATGGTGTTGGCCGTGTACATGCCACCGCAGGAGCCGCTGGTGGGCACCGAGCATTGCTCGATGGCGTCGAAGTCGACCTGGTTCATGCGTCCGGCAGAGAACTCGCCCACCGCCTCGAACACCGAGACGATGTTCAGGTCTTTGCCCTTGTAGTGGCCGGGAAGGATGGTGCCGCCATAGACGAAGATGCTTGGCACATTGCAGCGGAGCATGCCGATCATCGCGCCCGGCATGTTCTTGTCGCAACCGCCGATGGTCAGCACGCCGTCCATCCATTGGCCTTGCACACAGGTTTCGACGCAGTCGGCAATGACTTCGCGCGACACCAGCGAGTACTTCATGCCTTCGGTGCCCATCGACATGCCGTCGGCGATGGTTGGCGTGCCGAACATCTGCGGATTGCCGCCGGCGGCGCGTACGCCTTCAACGGCCGCATCGGCCAGTTTCTGCAGCCCGGAGTTGCAGGGAGTGATGGTGGAGTGCGCGTTCGCAATGCCGATCATCGGATGCGCAAAATCGGCCTTCGTGTAGCCCATGGCGTAGAACATGGAGCGGTTGGGCGCGCGGGCAACGCCCTCGGTAATCATGGAAGAACGGAGTTTGTCGGTCATGGGATTGGCGCGATGCAAGACAGTGCAAAAGGAGGGACGAGACGGAAACAAAACAGCAACCAAACGCAACGGTTTCAGAACCTGGCTGGGCCGAATTTGTCGTACCGGCAGGCATCCGAACGAACCGGGCTGCAGTTTTGCCGCAGCCGTCCCTCGCGGGGGGCGAAAAAACCAGGGCCGTGGTCCGTGTTTCGTCGCGATCAGGGGAGCGTGGGAGCCGTCGTGCAGACCCCGTACACTTCGCAACCATGCTAATTCATCCCAATTTCAACCCCATCGCCCTGAAGCTGGGGCCCATCGAAATCCATTGGTACGGCATCATGTACCTGCTGGGTTTTCTCGCGTTCTGGCTGCTGTCGAAGAGGCGGCTGAAGGATCAGCCCTATGCGCGTTTCGGCTGGACTGCACGCGATGTGGAGGATTTGCTCTTCGCCGGTGTGCTGGGTGTCATCCTCGGCGGGCGGATCGGCTATGTGCTGTTTTACCAGCCCGAGTATTACTTCGCGCATCCCGCTCGCATCGTCGCCGTCTGGGACGGCGGCATGGCGTTCCACGGTGGCTTGATTGGCGTGATGATCGCCGCCGGCTGGTTTGCCTGGACGCGCAAGGTGGCGTGGATGGATCTGCTGGATTTCGTGGCGCCGCTGGTGCCGCCCGGCCTGGCGTTCGGCCGTATCGGCAACTTCATCAATGGTGAACTGTGGGGACGACCTGCGCCTGCCTGGTGGCCAGGCGCGATGATCTACCCCGAGTCGGGCAGCATGGTGCCGCGGTTCCCATCCGAGCTGTACCAGATGTTCTTCGAGGGCATTGTGCTGTTCACGGTCTTGTGGTGGTTGTCACGCAAGGAGCGGCCGCGTGGCTTCATGGCCGGCAGTTTCGCCCTGGGCTATGGCTTGGCGCGCTTTACCGACGAGTTCTTTCGCCAACCCGACGCCTTTCTGGGCTACCTCTGGTTTGGCCTGACCATGGGACAACTGCTGTCCATTCCACTCATCGTTCTGGGCATCGGCATGATCGGGTGGTCCTTGCGCCGGGCCAAGCGCCTGGGCTGGAAACCGCTCGGCTGAGCGGCTCCAGCACGGAGGTTCGGGCACGGGTCAGCCAGCCGCGTCGAGCATGGCCCAATCCTGCGGCCGCAGGATGCGCAGACCCCGCGCGCGGGCTGCCGCAGCCAGGGCCAGCAAGGCCTTATCCCGTGTCAGGAGCAACTGGGCTGAACGGTACAGGGCCAGGTCGATGAACATCTGGTCGTCCGGGTCGGCGCAACGCAAGGCGGCTGGGGTGTCTGGAGGGCGAGGCATGGAGCCCGCAAGCAGAGTGGCGTGTCGGGTGAATCCGTTTGCCACGCGCTCGCGCCGATCGAGCGCTGCTCCGCGTCCGGCAAAGACGCTGCGCGTGGCCACCTCCAGGGCTTCCTCCTGCATCGCGGCCGTCGCGATCCACCTTGCCTCACCCCGCGCCAGCCGCTGGGATGGCGCCCGCATCGCAGCGTCCTGAAACAGCAGCCAGTCGAGCACGACGTTCGTGTCGAGGAGCCATAACGGGGGGCGTGCTGCGAACGCGATTCCGACCGACGGCTGACCACTCGCCAGATTGGCTTGCGCCGGGGAGTTCAGCCGGCTCAGATGTGCACCCAGCCCATGGCATGCACACCTTTCCACAGCATGTAGCTGGCCAGCCCAAGCAGCAACAGCGAGAACACCCGCTTGAGCGACTGCACATGGATCCGGTGCGCAACGCGCGCGCCGATCGGCGCCATCAGCACGCTGGTGGCGGCGCAGGCGAACAGGGCGGGCAGGTAGACGAAGCCCAGGGAGTGCGGCGGCAAGCCGTTGGCCTGCAAGCCGGAGACGACATAGCCCAAGAGACCGCCCGCTGCGATGGGAAAACCCATGGCCGCGCTGGTGGCGACGGCGTTGCGCATGTGCACGCCACGCCAGCCCAGGAAGGGCACCGTGAGGAAACCACCGCCGGCGCCGACGAGCGAAGAGACAAAACCGATGAGGCCACCGACCCCCACGAGCGCAGGCCTGGCGGGCAGGCTCTCCCGCGTGTCCGCAGCCTGCGCCTGGCCCGACGCCACCAGCATGCGCAGCGCCGACAAGCCGACGAACACGGCAAAGAACATCGCCAGCCAGCCGGACCGGAGCAGGCCGGCGACTTGTGCGCCGACGAAGGTGCCGAACACGGCGCCCGTGCCCATCCACAGCGCGATCGGCCAGCGCACGGCGCCGCGCTTGTGGTGCGCACGCACGCTCGAGGCTGACGTGAACAGGATGGTGGTGAGCGAAGTGGCGATGGCCATGTGCACGATCAGGTCGGCGCTGAAGTGTTCGCGCGTGAACATGAACGTGAGGAAAGGCACCAGCAGCATGCCGCCGCCAATGCCGAGAAGACCCGCCATGAAGCCCGTGAACGAGCCCAGCACCATGAGTTCAAGCAGAAATTGCCAGGCCATTGCACATCGGAAGGTTGAGGTCGCCATGCACCATGACGCCCAGGTGGGACGACGTTGTGCGCGCACAAGAGGTGTCTGCCCGAACCGCGCCGACCATTGATCCCTGAACCCAGTTGGAACAGGTGGGCTAGGTCACCACACTTCGGGAGCGTCTGCGCGAGACACTGCGCGCCCATGTGAAATATTCCAGGCCCGAGGCAAAGCGCATCGGTTCAAGAAATGCCTGATCGGGGCGGCCAGGCAGACATGTGGATTGTAGGTGGCCGCCGCCCCGGCTGCAGCCAGGGGTCAAGCTTTCAGAGCAACTGTCCGTCGGTTTCCAGCGAGGCATCGAGCTGGCGGTTGACCAGCGCAATCCTGGCCGCCAGAGCCGCCAAATCGACCGGAAGCGAGGTTGCTGTTTGGTTGTTGCCTCCGGACCTGGAGGCCAGCAGCTTGGCATGGGCCAGGTTGAGCGCCGCCAGGACGGCGATGCGCTCGCGGGCGCGTATCTTGCCGAGTTCGCGGATGCTGCACATCTCGCGGTCGACTTCAGCGACGGCAAGCCGCAGCGCGTCCTCCTCGCCCCTTGGGCAGGCCAGCACATAGCTCTGGCCCATGATGCTCACTTCCAGGGTGGCGCTGCTCATGGATGCATCTCGCGGTATGGGGTGAACAAGCCTGGGGTTGCCGAGTTCAGGTCGACGGGTCTGTTGCCGGTGCGCCGGACGGGGGGTCGAGCCTGGCCAGCAGGTGGTCGACGCGTGCACGTGCCTCATGCAGCCGTGCCCGCAGGGAATCGCGCTCGGCCTCGAGTTGGCGAATGCGCTCATCCAGCAAGGCATTGGTGCGTTTGAGCTCGGCATGGCGCAGCACCAAACGGTCCGCCTTGTCGCTCAAGGCGTCCAGCAAGGCAGGCAACTCGATCGGCGTCGTTGGCAGATTCATGCGATGGATTCTAGTGCCAGGATTCGCCTCCTTGAGCGGCATGAGCCAGGGTCTGTCGCACCCTTGCCCTACCATGATGGCGTTGGTGCTTGCGCGGCCACTCGTGGTCGCGCGGTTAAACGGGAAACAGGGTGATGTTGGCTTTGCTTGCATCCAGCCTGTGCTGCCCCCGCAACGGTACGTGGACGCAGGCGCGAGCTTGCCGTCCCGATGCAACAAGCCACTGGTCGCCCGCAAGGGCACTGGGAAGGCGCATCGGGAAGGTCCACCAGCCCGGATACCGGCCAACAGGCGAAAACCGTAGCGCTGCCCGGGGTGAGGCAGGCTGGGAGCCGGGAACTTGTGCATCGCGCAGGTTCGTGGCCTGTGTGGCTTCTTGTCGGGGCGATGCGGTTTTCGATTTCGGCCAGCCGTGCGGGGGAGCGCGGCAGCCGCTATCCATCGACCGACGTTCCATGAAAAACCACCGTTTCAAAACGCAGCGCCGCAACTCGCGCCTGCCCGCTGCGCCCTTCGCTACGTGCCGCACCTTGTCTCCCGGCTCGGCTTGTGTCGTCCACCGCGACTCGGTCTTGTGGCCGCCCTGCATGTCCATGCTCGGCGCACTCGCCCTGACGCTGCTGACGGGCCACGCCGCACACGCTCAGACGGCAGCCGCGGCGCTGCCGCCCGTGGTGGTGTCGGCCAGCGGCTATCCGCAGGCCTTGTCCAGCGCGCTGCCCAGTGTGAGTGTCATCACCCGCGGGCAGATCAGGGAGTCGGGCGCGCAGAACCTCACGACTTTGCTGGAGCAGGTGGCCGACGTGCAGGTGACGTCCAATGGCGGGCCAGGACAGAGCGGTAATGTGTTCGTGCGCGGCTTTGGCGGCACCGACGTGCTGGTGCTGCTCGACGGCGTGCCGATCAACGCCCAGGACACAACCGGGACGTCCTATCTGAACAACTTCACGTCCGACCAGATCCAGCGCATCGAAATCATCCGTGGCAACGTCTCCGCCATCTACGGCTCGGGGGCGATCGGAGGCGTGGTCCTCATCACCACGCGCAAGGGCGGAAAAACGCCTCAGGCCTCGATCTCGGTCACGGCGGGTAGCCGCAACACCGCAACCGTCTCGGCCAATGCCAGCGGGGAGGTGGGGAAAACGCAGTTGCAAGCAGGCATCAGCCGCTACACCACACAAGGCATTTCGTCGATCAATCCGGCGCAGCAGAGCAACGTCAACCCCAATGCGAACGGCTATCGCAACACCACCATCAACGGCTCGATCGTGCAGGAACTGAGCCCGGGGCAATCGCTGGGGCTGCGCGCGTTTCGCAGCGAAGGCCGGGCAAGTTACGACAGCTACGGCTCCTTCGCCAGTCCGACAGACACCAACCTGAGCAGCACCACGCAGTCCTTGTACCAACTGTTCAGCGATAACCGATTGGCGACGAACTGGACCTCGCATCTGAGCCTGTCGCAACAAGCCACGGCGAACACGGTGGACAACTTCAGCGCCAATCCGTACAGCATCAACTACCGCACCCGTACCCAGCAACTGTTGTGGCGCAATGTGGTCCAGCTCGACAGATCCTGGACAGCCACGGCCGGACTGGAACTGCAGCGCCAGTCCATCGCATCGCTGACCGGCTCCATCGGTGCCACCCGCCGCCATGCCAACGCGGTGTTCGCCGGCTTGAACGGTGTGTTCAGCGGCAATCAGATCCAGTTGAACCTGCGCCATGACAGCATCGAGGGTTACTCGGGCCAGAACACCGGGTATCTGGGCTACGGGCGTGAACTCGGCGGGGGCTTCAAGGCCATTGCCAGTTATTCCACCGCGTTCAACGCCGCCCCGCTGGGCTACCTCTACGCACCGTATTACGGCAACCCCGCGCTGCGGCCTGAGAAAGCCCGTTCCGCCGAGGCTGGGCTGCAGTGGTCGCAGGGGCCGAGCGTGCTGCGTGCCACGCTGTTCCAGACCCAGGCGACCAACCAGTGGATCTATGACGACAACACCGGCATGTTCCAGAACATCGCCAGCAGCCGGACCCGCGGCCTGGAACTGACGGGTCGCGGTGCCTGGGATGGCTGGGCCTACGACGCCAACCTGACCCTGCAGCAGCCGGTCAATACCAGTTTGCCGGGTGATCCGACGTTGCAGCGAAGGGCGCGCAGCCTGGCCAATGTCAGCGTGAATCACGCCATCGGCAGTGTGCTGTACGGCGCAGCCGTGCATTACAGTGGGCCGCGTTGGGACAGCGATGCCAACGGCCATCCGGTGACCCTCGGCAGCTACACCACCGTCGACCTCACCGCCAGCGGTCCGATCACGCCGCAGTGGAGTTGGAATGCGCGGGTGCAGAATCTGTTCGACAAGAAGTATCAGACGGCCTACGGCTACAACCGTGAACCCTTCGGCATGTTTCTCGGTCTGACCTGGCGACCGCTGGGTTCCTGACCCCGGCGACGACTGCCCTGCTCACGCCCCACTGCCCATGTCCGCTCCCGCCATCGACCAAGCTCCGGACCTGATCGGCCACCGCATCGAGCCGCACAGCGGTCGTCTGCTGGCCTTGACCACCGGTGTTCTGGTGCTGGCGGTGCTGCTGGGCGTGAGCGTGGGAGCGGGCGGCTGGAACTGGCCGATCATCATGCAGTTGCGCATTCCGCGCGTGCTGGCCGGGGCCGGGGCCGGGGCCTTGCTGGCGCTGGCCGGACTGGCGATGCAACTGGTGCTGCGCAACCCCCTGGCCGACCCCTACGTGCTCGGCGCTTCTGCGGGTGCGGGCATGGGGGCCATTGCGATGCTGGTGGTCTTCGGCCGGCAGCTCTGGCTGGGCAGTGTGGGTGGGGCGCTGGCGGCGCTGGGGTTGCTGCTGCTGCTCGGCCGTCGCGCCATGGCGAGCCCGGATGATGAGGCGCCGGCTCAGCTCATTCTGATCGGCGCCATGCTCTCGGCGGTGTTCGCCGCCGGCTCCACCTTGCTGCTGGCGCTGGTGCCGGAGCAGAGTTTGCGCGGTGCGGTGTTCTGGCTGGTGGGGGATTTGTCGGGTGCGCGCTTCGGTCGCTGGCTGTGCCTGGTGGCCATCGTGCTGGCGACGGTCCTGGCGGGATGGAGCCGCGCGTTCGACCGTCTGGCGCTGGGCAGCGAACATGCCTGGCTGCTCGGCGAGCCGGTGCATCGGCTGCGCCTCGGGCTGGTGCTGCTGGCCGCCGTGGCCACGGGAGCGGCAGTGGCCGAAGCGGGTGCAGTGGGCTTCGTCGGCCTGGTCGTGCCGCACCTCTTGCGCATGTTCGGCGTCGTGCGCATGCGCCAGCAGTGCTGGGCCGTGCCCTTGGTGGGGGCAGCGTTGGTGGTGGCGGCGGACACCCTCGCGCGTGGTGTGGCCATGCCTTACGAGCTGCCGGTCGGCGCCATCACCGCCTTGATCGGTGCTCCCGTGTTCATTGTGCTGTTGATCCGCCAGCCGCGATGAATTCACCCGCCGCGCTGCTCACCGCCGACCGGCTGGATGTGCGCATCGGCTCGCGTTTGTTGCTGCGCCAGTTGTGCCTGCAGGTGCGGCAGGGTGAACGTTGGGCGGTGCTCGGGCGTAACGGCGCGGGCAAGTCCACCCTGCTGCGGCAATTGGCTGGCCTGAGCCAGGGGCCGGCTCCGGTGCGTCTGGGCGGCACGGCTCTGTCGGCGTTGTCGCCGCGTGCACTGGCGCAACAACGCGCGTTTTTGCCCAGCCAGCCGCGCGACCGCTTCGGCATAGCCGTGCTCCATGCCGTGACCCTGGCGCAGCACCGCGTTGATGACGCCGCGGCAATGGACTGTCTGCGTCGGGTGGACGCGGCGCATCTTGCCCATCGGCATGTGCTGCAACTCTCGGCCGGCGAACGCCAGCGTGTCGCCCTGGCCCAGGTCCTGGCGCAGCGCACGCCGCTGCTGTTGCTCGACGAGCCCGTTTCGTTCCAGGACCCGGCGCATCAGGGCCTCGTGGCGCGCTTGCTGTGCGGGCTGCCGCAACAAAGCATCGTGTTTGCGGCGCATGATGTGAACTGGGTGGCGCATGTGGCCACCCATGTGCTGGGTCTGGTCCCAGGTGGGCAGTGGATCGCCGGCCCCGTCGAGCAGGCCTTGCAGGCGCATTCCCTGCAACGGCTTTATGGCTGCAACTGGCAGCGCGTGCCGCGCCTGGATGGCCCGGATGTGTGGTTGCCGCTTTGAAGCTTGGTCCTCACCGCCCGCCATCGATGCGACGGGTGCGGGCGATGGTGGCGCAGAGTTGCGCTACGCCGTCCAGCACCTGCGCGCCCATGCGGGGCAACAGGTGCGGATCGAGCAGCACGAGCTGGCGGTGGCGCACGGCGCTGATCTCGGAGTCGCGACTCCAGGCGTCGAGCGCATCGGCATGGGAGCTTGCGGCGACGATGAGTTGCGGGTTTGCCGCGATCACCGCTTCGCGGCTGATGCTCGGGGCCAGCAACGGCAACGTGGCGAAGGGGTTGACGCCACCGCACAAACGAATCGCCTGGTTGATGAGTTGCGGCCCGCCCACGGTCAGCAGCGGATCGCCCCAGACCTGGTAGAACACACGTACCGGTGCTTGTCCGGCGTAGCGTGCGCGCAGGGCCGCCATGCGGGCGTCGAAGCCGCGCACCCAGGGCTTGGCCACGGTTTCGGTGCCGGCCAGCTCACCGATGCGCTGCACCGTGCTGGCGATGGCCTGCAATCGGTCGGTCTGGCTCCAGTACACCGGAATGCCGAGGCGTTGCAGAGTATCGATTTGGCGCGGCGGCGTGCCCGATTTCCAGGCCAGGATGAGATCGGGTTTCAGGCTGGCGATGGCTTCCAGATTGAGTGCGAAGGCATCCCCCACGGGCTGCAACTTGCGCGCGGCGGGTGCTGCGTCGGCAGGTCGCACGGCGGCAATGAGATGGCGACCCGCGCCGGCGGCTTCGCTCAATTCCACCAGTTGCGGTGACAGCGCGACGATGCGCCGCGCCGGATGAGCCAACTGCACCAGCCGTCCGGTATCGTCGCGCACGCTGACGCTGGCCTGGGCGACGGGCAGCAGGCCGACGAACAGCAGGGCACCAAGCAGCCAGCCCGGTGTGACGGTGTGCAGCCGGCGCAGGGTGCGTGCAGCCCGGCGCTGGCCGTGTCCGGCAATTTGCCGCGTGCCGCTCATGGCGGGGGCAGCCTCGTCTTGGGCTGGTGCGCACACAGGTCGGCCAGATCGCAGCGCCAGCATTCCGGCTTGCGTGCCTTGCAGACATGGCGTCCGTGCAGGATGAGCCAGTGGTGGGCGTCGTGCAGGTAGGCGGCGGGCACGACCTTCATCAGCTTGGTTTCCACCTCGAGTGGAGTCTTGCCGCGCGCCAGGCCGAGGCGGTTGGCGATGCGGAAGATATGCGTGTCCACCGCCAGCGTAGCCTGGCCGAAGGCGATGTTCAGCACCACGTTGGCCGTTTTGCGTCCGACTCCCGGCAAAGCTTCCAGGTCCTCGCGCCGGCATGGCACCTGGCCACCGTGCTGTTCCACCAACATGCGGCAGAGCGCCGCCAGATGCCTCGCCTTGGTGCGATACAGGCCGATGGTGCGAATGCAGCGGGCGATGCCGTCCTCTCCCAGGGCGCTCATGGCTTGGGGCGTGGGCGCGGCCGCGAACAGGGCGGGCGTGGCCTTGTTGACGCTGATGTCCGTGGCTTGAGCCGAGAGCACCACAGCCACCAGCAGTTCGAAGGCGTTGCGGTACTCCAACGCGCTGCGGGGCTGCGGATCGGCGGCCTGCAGGCGTGCGAACAGGCTTTGTACGGCGGCTTTTTGCATGGCTGCATTGTCGCCTTGAACGGATGGCCAGGGCTGCGCAGTCGTGAGGAGGCCGATCCCCAGCCCTGCCTGTCTGCCGGCTCAGTTCTTGCGTTGGGCCTGGCGCCGGCGTGCGCGCTCCAGTGCAGCAGCTATCAGGTCGCTGCTGGGCGCGGCAGCCGCGTGCGGCTCGCGTGGTGGGGCGTCGGCTGGCGGCAGCGGGACAGCGGTTTTTGCCGGCCCGTTCGGCGTTGCCATGTCGGTTGTCGGCAAGCCATCCGGGCGATTGTGGCGGCGCCGCTCGAGCCGTTTGCGGTGCGCTGCGTAGCGCTGTCGCGCCTGCTGCGCAAGCTCGGCATTCCAGGCGTTCCAGCCTGTCTGGGTTGCCAGCGCGGGATCGCCCAACGGCAGCATCTGAATGCAGTCCATCGGGCACGGAGGCAGGCAGAGCTCGCATCCGGTGCAGCCGTCGGCCAGAATCCCGTGCATGCGCTTGGGCGCACCGACGATGGCGTCCACTGGACAGGCCTCGATGCACAGGGTGCAGCCGATGCACCAGGCCTCGTCGACCCATGCGATGCGACGCGGGCCTTCGATGCCATGTGCAGGATTAAGCGGCGCGGCGGGCCGGGCGGTGATGGCGGCAAGGCGCGCCACGCCTTCAGCGCCGCCCGGCGGACATTGGTTGATACCGGCCAGACCTGCCGCCACGGCCTCGGCGTAAGCGCGGCAATCGGCATAGCCGCAGCGGGTGCATTGTGTCTGCGGCAAGACCGCGTCGATGCGGTCGGCCAGGCTTGGTGCACGCATGCGAGTCGTCCGTCCGCGGCTCTTCGCTACTTGCGAGCCGGTTCGCGCCGGCCGCTCAGGCGGTGCGGCGGCGAGACACCTTCTGCACCACGCCTTCGCGGTGGGCGGCAATGAAATCGCGCACGCGGGGGTAGGTGATGTCGCGCCAGCGGCGGCCGGCGAAAATACCGTAGTGGCCGGCGCCAGGCACGGTGAAGTGGGTGCTGTCGGCCTCCGGAATGCCGGTGCAGAGCTGGTGCGCGGCTTCGGTCTGGCCGGCGCCGGAAATGTCGTCGAGTTCGCCTTCGATGGTCATGAGCGCGGTGTTGCGAATGTCTTGCGGCCGCACCGGTTGGCCATCCACATGCCACGTGCCATGGACCAGGGCGAAGTCCTGAAACACGATGCGGATGGTGTCGAGGTAGTACTCGGCCGGAAGATCGAGCACGGCGTTGTACTCGTCGTAGAAGCTGCGGTGGGCCTCGGCGTCATCGGTGTCACCGCGCACCAGGTCGAGGAAAAAGTCGTAGTGCGAGTTGAAGTGCCGATCCGGGTTCATCGCGACGAACCCGGTGTGTTGCAAAAAGCCGGGATAGACGCGACGGCCGGCGCCGGGATAGTTCACCGGTACACGGTAGATGACGTTGTTTTCGAACCATTCGTAGCTCTTGTTCATCGCCAGGTTGTTCACCGCCGTGGGCGATTTGCGCGCGTCGATCGGCCCGCCCATCATCACCATGCTGTGCGGTGTGGCTTGCCCGGCCGAGGCCATCAGCGAGATCGCGGCCAGCACCGGCACGGTAGGCTGGCAGACCGACATGACATGCACGTCGGGTCCAATGTGGCGGATGAATTCCTGCACATACGCGATGTAGTCGTCGAGTGAGAAGCCGCCTTGCTCGGTGGGCACCATGCGCGCATCCACCCAGTCGGTGATGAAGACTTTATGGTCCTGCAGCATGGTGCGCACGGTGTCGCGCAGCAGCGTGGCATGATGGCCGGAGAGCGGCGCCACGATCAGCACAGTCGGCGCGTTCTTCATCCGATCGAGCACCTTCGGGTCGTCGGTGAACCGCTTGAAGCGCAGCAATCGGCAGAAGGGTTTGTCCAGGGCCACCTGTTCCTGGATCGCGATTTCGCGCCCATCGACCTTCAGCGAGGTGATGCCGAACGCGGGTTTTTCGTAGCTCTTGAGCAGACGGTGCATCAACTCGTAGCTGGCCGACAGGCGCTGGGCACCGGGCGTCTGTGACAAGGGCCACAAGGGGTTGGTGTAAAACTTGGATGCAGCCTCGGCAAACTCGGCCAGCGGGCTGAGCATGGCGCGCTGCGATTCATACCAGTCATAGACCATCTTCACTCCTTGTGCGGTGCAGCAATTTTATCGCCCGGCTCGCCATTGGACAGCATGCACCCACGATCCCGCCTGCTTCGAAGGGTCGGGACTGCGGGCACAAGAGGGCCGGTGCTTGATTCTGCCGTCGCCAGGGAAGCGCGCAAAGGCGAAAGCACCGAGTCACTCACGCCAAGCTGTTTTCGGACTGCATGGCTGCCGCCATGGCTTTGGCAACGTAGTCGATGTTGCGGGTGTTGAGCGCGGCCACGCAGATGCGACCCGTGCTGACGCCGTAGATGCCGTGCTGCGTACGCAGCGCCTCCATCTGTTCGGCACTCAGGCCGGAGTAGCTGAACATGCCTTTCTGGCGCGTGATGAAGCTCAAATCGGTCTTGACGCCCAGAGCCCTCAGGCGATCGGCCAGGGCGACCCTCATGGTGCGAATGCGCTCGCGCATGTTGGCCAGCTCCTGCTCCCACTGCGCACGCAGCGCAGGGGTGGAGAGCACGGTGGCCACGACTTGGGCGCCATGGGTGGGTGGGTTGGAATAGTTGGTGCGGATGACGCGCTTGAGCTGCGACAGCACGCGGGCGGCCTCGTCCTTGCTGGCGCAGACCACGCTGAGCGCGCCGACGCGCTCGCCGTAGAGCGAGAAGCTCTTGGAGAACGAGGTGGAGACGAAGAAGTCGAGGCCGCTGGCAGCGAATTGCTGGATCACGGCGCCGTCCTCCTTCAGGCCGAAGCCGAAGCCCTGGTAGGCCATGTCGAGGAAGGGGACCAGGCCGCGCCCCTTGAGCGCGGCGATGACCTGTTCCCACTGTTCCGGTTGCAGGTCGTAGCCAGTGGGGTTGTGGCAACAGGCATGCAGCACGATGACGGTGCCGGCAACGGCCTGATGCAACGCCGCCAGCATGGCGTCGAAGGCGACGCCGCGTGCCTTGGCGTCGTAATACGGGTAGTTGCCCACGACGAAGCCGCCGGATTCAAACAGGGCACGGTGGTTTTCCCAGCTCGGGTCGGAGATCAGCACCTGCGCGGCGGGGTTCAGGCGCTTGAGGAAATCGGCCCCAAGTTTCAGGCCGCCGGTGCCACCCAGGGCTTGGACCGTGACCACGCGTCCGGCACCCAGCAGCTCACTGCCGGCCCCGAACACCAGAGCCTGCACGGCCTGGTCGTAGGCAGCGATGCCGTCGATCGGCAGATAGCCGCGCGGCTTGGGGCTCTCGGCCAGCAGATTTTCGGCTTCCTTGACACAGGCCAGCAAAGGCAGCTTGCCGTTCTCGTCGGTGTACACGCCCACACCGAGATTGACCTTGCTCGGGTTGGGGTCGGCCTGGAATTGCTCGTTCAGGCCGAGGATGGGGTCGCGCGGGGCCATATCCACGCTGGCGAAAAGCGATGCACTCATGGGTGTTTGTGAAGGGGCTCTAGGGAGGGAGAGATGACCGGGCGCAAAATACTGGGCTTGTGGCTGGCCGAGTGCAGGCCGGAAGACCCCTGATTTTAGGCCGCCAGTGGATTTCCGGCCCGCGCTCACCCCACCCATGTCGGGGATGTGCAACGCCGGTCGCTTTTTTTCCTCCGAGATCCGTCATGCCCAGTCTCGCCATCGTCGAACCGTCCGTGCCGCCGTCCTTGACGCGCTTTCCGGACTCGCCGTTCCAGTTGCATCAGCCCTACCCGCCAGCGGGCGACCAGCCCGAGGCCATCGCCAAACTGGTGGACGGCATCACCGACGGCCTGAGCTTTCAGACCTTGCTGGGTGTGACGGGCTCGGGCAAGACCTTCACCATGGCGAACGTGATTGCCCGTCTGGGGCGCCCAGCGATTGTGTTCGCGCCGAACAAGACCCTGGCAGCCCAGTTGTACAGTGAATTTCGCGAGTTCTTTCCCAAGAACGCGGTGGAATATTTTGTCAGTTATTACGACTACTACCAGCCCGAGGCTTATGTCCCGCAGCGCGACCTGTTCATCGAGAAGGACAGTGCCATCAACGAACACATCGAACAGATGCGGCTGTCGGCCACCAAGAGCCTGCTGGAGCGGCGTGACGTGATCATCGTGGCCACCGTCAGCGCCATCTACGGCATCGGCAATCCGGCGGATTACCACGCCATGATCATGACCATGCGCGCGGGCGACAAGCTGGGGCAGCGCGACGTCATTGCCCAGCTCGTGCGCATGCAGTACACCCGCAACGATGTCGAGTTCACCCGCGGCTCCTTTCGTGTGCGCGGCGATCAGATCGATATTTTTCCGGCCGAGCATGCCGAATTGGCCGTCCGCGTGGAGCTGTTCGACGACGAGATCGAGTCGCTCACCCTGTTCGACCCGCTCACCGGAGTCACGCGGCAAAAAATACCGCGCTTCACCGTCTACCCCAGC
This sequence comes from Pseudomonadota bacterium, assembly GCA_021846025.1. Classification (GTDB taxonomy): domain Bacteria; phylum Pseudomonadota; class Gammaproteobacteria; order Burkholderiales; family Burkholderiaceae_C; genus Thiomonas_A. The sequence goes on along the minus strand of JAJZDV010000063.1, from coordinate 1,651 downwards.
AGCCATTACGTCACGCCCAAGGAACGGGTGCTGGAGGCGACGGTGACGATCGAGGCCGAATTGAAAGGGCGCCTGGGGGAGTTGCGTCGTGCCGGCAAGCTGGTGGAGGCGCAGCGCCTGGAGCAGCGCACCCGCTTCGACCTGGAGATGCTCGCCGAGATCGGCCATTGCAAGGGCATCGAGAACTACAGCCGGCATCTGTCGGGCTCCGCTCCTGGGGAGCCGCCCTCCACCCTGGTGGATTACCTGCCGCCCGACGCGCTCATGTTCCTGGATGAAAGCCATGTGCTCATCGGCCAGTTCAACGGCATGTACAACGGCGACCGCGCACGCAAGACCACGCTGGTGGACTATGGCTTTCGCCTGCCCTCGGCGCTGGACAACCGGCCCCTGAAGTTCGCCGAGTTCGAGAGCAAGATGCGCCAGGCGACCTTCGTCTCGGCCACTCCGGCGACCTACGAGCAGGAGCATGCCGGTGCCGTGGTGGAGCAGCTCGTGCGCCCCACGGGCTTGGTGGACCCGGTGGTGGAGGTGCGCCCGGCCACCGCGCAGGTGGACGACCTGCTGGGGGAGATTCGCCTGCGGGTGAATGCCGGTGACCGCGTGCTCGTCACCACGCTGACCAAGCGCATGGCCGAGCAGCTCACCGAGTACCTGTCGGACAACGGCGTGAAGGTGCGCTATCTGCACTCCGACATCGACACCGTGGAGCGCGTGGAAATCCTGCGCGACCTGCGCCTGGGGCTGTTCGACGTGCTGGTGGGCATCAACCTGCTGCGCGAGGGGCTGGACATTCCCGAGGTCTCGCTGGTGGCCATCCTGGATGCCGACAAGGAGGGCTTCCTGCGCTCGGAGCGCTCGTTGATTCAGACCATCGGTCGCGCGGCGCGCAACCTCAACGGCAAGGCCATTCTCTACGCCGACGTGGTCACCGATTCCATGCGTCGCGCCATCGGTGAGACCGAGCGCCGTCGCACCAAGCAGGTCGCCCACAACCTGGCCCTGGGCATCACGCCGCGCAGCGTGGTCAAGCAGGTGCGCGATTTGATCGACGGCGTCTACGACCAGTCGGGCAGCACCGCACGCGCGCAGCAACGCGCCGATCAGGAGCATGCGCGTTTCGAAGCCCTGGACGAGAAGGATCTGGCGCGCGAAATTCGCCAGCTCGAAAAACGCATGCTGGAGCATGCCCGCAACCTGGAGTTCGAGCAGGCCGCGCGTGCGCGCGACCAGCTCGCCGGGCTGCGCCGCCGTGCCTTCGGCGCAGGCGACGACCACGATCTGGACGCCCGGACCGGCTGAGCCATCCGAGCCCGCTCAACGCTGACCCGCAACATTGCCGAGCCTGCCCCAAGCGACCTGCCATGCCCGATCGACATGCTCCTGATGGGGTGTCCCGTCGCCGGACCTTGACCTGGCTGGGCGCGGCGGCCGGGTGCGGCGCGCTTGGCCACCGGGCGGGTGGCGTGTCCGCAGCCTGGGGCGATGTGGCGCCGCCATCCCTCTCAAAACCACAGTCGCAGGCCGAACCAGTCCCTGCGGGCCCGAAGCCGCGCGTGACGGCTTTCGCCTCTGGCCTGACCTACCCCTGGGGATTGGCGGTGCTGCCCGACGGTCGCGCCCTGTTGAGCGAGCGCCCGGGTCGCCTGCG
>JAJZDV010000202.1 GCA_021846025.1 Pseudomonadota bacterium | reverse complement strand
GCATGGATTGATGCACGGCGAGGCGTCAATCCGAGTTACACCATTTGCCATTGCACACGAACTTTTCACCCAAGGCGCCCACATGACGACCATGTCTGCGGCTCTGGAGAAGCCGGCGAGCACGGGCCCCGCCACAGCCCGGAACTGAATCCGGAGGTGCGCCTCCATGCCGACCTCGAACCAGCCCAGGGAAAGCTCGTGCCAGTGCGCACGCAAGCCCGGCTGCGCGATGCCGCCAACGCGTGCATGCCCGGCTGGAGCGCTGGCTTGCACACGCGCATGCACGCAGCCGATTTCCGGATCTTTGCGGCGCACCCGCGGCTTGAGACCTCACCGGGCCGGGTCCATCGGACGAAGCTGCTGCAGGAAGCAGCCTGGGATGCTCTCAGGAACCCAACCCCTCGGCGAGGACCCGAGCCATGGTGTCCTGGGCCATGTCTTCGACCCAGGGGCGCAATTCCAGGGCCAGTTCCCCCGCCAGCGAACTCAGCCTGACTTCGAGCAAGGCATGGATCTGGAGTTCCAGTTCACGGTTCAGGCGTTGTGCCAGATCAACCCGCAGCCACTCTTGCAGCCGGGGCAGGGCTGCATCCAATTGCGCCTGGACAAGCTCGGCCGTGGCCTCCGGCGACAAAAGACTTTGCAACTCGTGCAAACCTGCCCCTGGTTTACCGTGCACAGCGGAGGGCAAAGCCGGCACCGGCTGCCATGACCTCTCCACCGTGCCGGCGGCGGCAGGCTCGAGGGGGAGCGTTGCAGGCAAGGGTTGCTGCTGGGCTGGCAACAGTTCATCCGACCAACCGTCGATGACCTCGGTCAAGACAGGCAAGCGATCGTCTGCGGTTGGCATCATGCATGGATCTCCATGGTGGTCAGTTCACACCCGGCTTGGCGGTAGACCCGAAACCGCTGACGCCCAGCCTGCTTCGCCTCGGCCGAGAGACCGACGATCTCGATGATGCGCGGCATCACCTCCCAGCCGGTCATGGTGGTCAAGGCGAGATTGACCAGGCAATCGCGGCCGCTGAAGACGGTCAGGTCATGGGCATCGGTCAGCACGATGGGCGTGCGTGTGGCGAGGGCATCGGTGTCGCGGCAATGCGGCACGAAATCCAGCTGTGAAAACGTCCAGAGCCTCGCATCGAACTCGGCGATGGTTGCCGCTGCGACGCGAACCACCAGGGTTGCGCCCTTGGCTGCCGCAGTGCGCAAGAGGCCGCAGGCATAAGCCAGCGGATCCTCAGCACCAACACGAAACTCGACAGCGCTCATGCACTCAAGCCTTGGAGGTGCCAGCGGCGCAATTCAACAGGTAGTGCACGAGCAAGGGCACGGGGCGCCCGGTCGCTCCTTTGGCCGCGCCGCTTTTCCAGGCAGTGCCGGCAATATCCAGGTGGGCCCAGCGATAAGCCTTGGTGAAGCGTTGCAAAAAACATGCAGCGGTGACACTGCCGGCAGCCCGGCCCGCGATATTGGCGACATCGGCGTAGTGAGTTTTGAGGCCTTCGGCGTACTCGTCCGACAACGGCATGCGCCAGCAACTGTCCTGCGCCTGTCGCCCGGCTTCCAGCAAAGCGGCGGCCAAGGCGTCATCCGGGCTGAACAATCCGCTGTTGATATGGCCGAGGGCGATGATGCAGGCCCCTGTGAGTGTGGCGATGTCGACCACGCTGGCGGGCTTGAAACGCTCGGCATAAGTCAGCGCGTCGCACAGGATGAGCCTGCCTTCGGCATCGGTATTGAGGATCTCGATGGTTTGGCCCGACATGCTGGTCACGACATCCCCCGGCTTGATGGCGCTGCCGCTGGGCATGTTTTCGGTCGCGGGAATCAGACCCACCAGATTGATGCGTGGCTTGATGCGGGCGATGGCCTCGAACGCGCCCAACACCGAAGCGGCGCCAGACATGTCGTACTTCATCTCATCCATCTCGGCGGCGGGCTTGATCGAAATTCCGCCCGTGTCGAAGGTCACACCCTTGCCCACCAGCACATGCGGCGCATCTCGCTTGCCGGCGCCGTCGTACCTCAGCACGATGAAACGCGGCGCTTGCTCCGAGCCTTGGGCCACCGCCAGGAAAGAACCCATGTTCAGGCGCTCGATCTCGCCGCGGCCGAGCACCTCGACCTTGAGGCCATGACGCTTGCCGAGGTCCTGGGCCACTTTGCCCAGGTGCGTCGGCGTGCAGTGATTGGCCGGTAGATTGGCCAGATTGCGCGTGAGATCGACCCCGGCCTGAACAGCTTCGGCCCGCGCGAGCTGCGCCTTGAGGGCCGCGGCCTGGCGCGGGTGACGCGAAAGCACATGCACGGCGTCGACTTTGTAGGCCTTGTCGGCCTCGACCTTGCGCGTAGCGGTGTAGCGGTAGGCGGCCTCGCCAAAGCAGCGGGGCGCGAACTCGGCCAAGCAAGACTCGCCATCGGTGGCAAGCAGGTGCACTTGCCTGGCGGCGAGCGGCTTCAAGGCCACCGCGGCGGCATGCATGGCCTTGAGCCAGCCGGCACCGGATACCGGCGCGACGCCCAAGCCCACCAAAATGAGGCGTCGCGCGGCCAGGCCGACAGGACGGCTGCGGATAAA
>JAJZDV010000062.1 GCA_021846025.1 Pseudomonadota bacterium | reverse complement strand
GCGAGGACGGTGCCGCCCAGCAGATTCGGCACCTGGTCCCCGGTGATGAACATCGGCTGGTAGCCAAGCATGTAGGTTTGTGTGCGGCCATTGCTGTAGGCCACTCGAAGGCTGGAGGCCACGCTGGTGGTGGCCATCGCGGCGGCATCGGCCAGGGCCGGGGCGGCCATGGCGCTGAAACTGGCTGCAGTGGGCGTGGCGGCCTGGGCCGGGCCAGGTTGCGGTGTGGCCGCCGCGGTGCCGGAACTGCCGCCGCAGGCGGTCAAGAACGAGGCTGCGCCGAGGCCGCCGGCCAGCGGCAACAGGGGAGCGCCGGTGAACAGCTTGAGGGCTTGCCGGCGCGACAAGGTGGGGATTGGGGTCATGGCAGGATCCTTCGGTCGAGGTGAGCGGATGGGCACGAAGCCGCCTGGGCGGCATCGTCTGTCAGTGGCGTCACGTTCACTGACATGACTCGCAAAACGTTACATAGATGACGTGTCAGAGATTTGACAGTCGGCACATGCCCGGGCTGCGCTTGTGATGCAGGCCAAGCTGGGGTATACCTTTGGCCGGTGTTGCAGCGGATCACGCTCGCCTGATCGGACATGCGCATCGAAGTCGATGGCACCTCCATGGAAGGAAGACCATGAAAAACCCCATGCGCATCGTCGCGGTCGTGCTCGTGGCCCTGGTGGCTGCCCTCGGCTATGTCAACTGGCAGCGCGGCCATCAGCCGGCGGCGTTGCACCCAAGCGCCAGCGCCGCGGCCCCAGCGGCGGCGAGCCAGCCAGTCGCCGGGCCGGCCTCGGTGCCGGCATCATCGCCGGCGTCGGCGCCGCAACGGCTGTTGCTGCAACCGAGCGCGGCCCACTTGCCCCGGCTCGACCAGAGCGATGGCGCCTTCGGCCAGGCGCTCGCCGGCCTGATCGGTCCCAAGGCCTTTGCACAATGGCTGATTCCGCACCGACTCATCCTGCACATCGTCGCCACCATCGACAACCTGCCGCGTCGGCAGGCGCCGGTGAAAGCTTGGCCGGTCAGTCCGGTGCCTGGGGCTCTGCGCACCAGCGGCGCGGGCGCGGACCTGGCCATCAGCCCCGCCAACGCGCAACGCTATGCACCCGATCTGCAACTTCTGCAGCAGATCGAGCCGCAGCGGCTCGTGGAGGTCTACCTGGAGTTCTACCCGCTGTTCCAGCAGGCCTACACCGAACTGGGCTATCCCCACGCCAGCTTCAACAGCCGGCTGCTGGTGGTCATCGACAACCTGCTGGACGCGCCCGAGCCCAAACCACCGGTGTTGCTGGTGCAGCCGAAAGTGCTGTATCGGTACGCCGATCCGCGTCTGGAGTCAGCCTCGGCCGGGCAGAAAATCCTGATGCGGCTGGGCCCTGCCGGCGAGGCCGACGTGAAAGCCAAGCTGCGCGCCATCCGCCAGGCCTTGCTGGCGAGGATGCAGCCCGGTGCGACTTCGCCAGCCGGCTGACGGCCAGCCCCGCGACCGCCGCGCAGCGGCCAGGCGGGGCCTGCGGCGCGGCCGTGTCTCCAGGGCTCGCTCCCGCTCAGGGTTGTGACGGGTAGGCGACGTAGATTTCCACGCGCCGGTTCATCGCCCGGCCCTGCGCGGTGGCGTTGCTGGCAACCGGGTTTTGCGGTCCCATGCCCTGGGTGGCGATGCGCTGGGGCTGCACACCGCGCGACACCAGGTAGTTCTTCACGCTCAAGGCGCGGTTGTCCGACAGGGGGTAGTTGATCGCGTCAGTCCCGGTGCTGTCGGTGTAGCCCAGAATCTGCACCGATTCGGTCGGGTTCTGCATCAGCCCGGTGGCGAGTTGTGTGAGCGCGGGGTACAGGTGGCTGTTGATCTGGGCGCTGCCGGTGGCAAAGCCGGCATCTGCCGGAACGTTGATCTTCAGGCGGTTATCGGCCGTCTGTGTCACCTGCACGCCGGTGCCGGCGGTGGCCTGTTCCATCTGCTGCTTTTGCTTTTCCAGATGCTGGTTCCACAGGTAGCCGCCCAGGGCGCCGACCGCGGCACCGGCCGCAGCGCCCGTTGCGGCGCTGCGGCCGGTGTTTCCGCCAGCCGTGAGCGCTCCAATGGCGGCGCCCGCCAGGGCGCCGATCCCGGCCCCCTGTGCCGTGCTTTTCTGGGATGAATTCATGTTGGCGCAGCCCCCCAAAACCAGGGCGCCGGCCACGGCGATGACAAGGCTTCTTTGCAGCATGTTGATTCTCCTCAAGCGGGGTCGGACATCGAGCTCCCTGGCCTAGTTTACCGACTGTTACCGGGCAGCTTCCCGACAGGCGCCGGAGCCACCAACGGCTGGGGACACCCAGGAAAACCCGAACTAAAGTGGGACAACGCGTATCCCATCCCCAACCACTTGGGAGATCGACCATGCACAACGTACCGCTTGAAGCGCCACATCGCCCGGATTTGCGCTGGCGCCTTGAAGATCTGGACTTCGCGCCCATCGACTGCGCCCGCCTGCGCCAACGCGACGACCTGTTCCTGCTGGTGTGCAGCGCGTCATTCATTGAAAGCGGCACCGACACCTACACCCGCAACCTGGTCGACTATTTCGCCGACGACGCCGAGGTCGGCAGCTGGCTGCTGGAGCACTGGGAGCCGGAAGAGCTGCAGCACGGCCGCGCCTTGAAGGCCTACATCCACCACGTCTGGCCTGAATTCGACTGGGACGGTGCCTACGCCGAGTTCTTCAGCGAATACGCCAAGCTCTGCACGGTGGAGCAACTCGAACCCACCCGGGGTCAGGAAATGGTGGCGCGCTGCATCGTGGAAATGGGCACGACCACCTACTACCAGGCGCTCAACACCGTGTGCGACGAGCCGGTGCTGCGCGAGCTGACCTGGCATATCCGCAACGACGAGGTGCAGCACTACAAGCATTTCTACCACTACTTTCTCAAATACCGCGAGCGCGAAGCCCTGGGGCGGCCAAAAGTCATGGCGGCGCTGTGGCGCCGCGTCGCCGAGTTGCGCCAGAGCGACACCGACATCGCCCTGCGGCATGCCGCAGCCTGGTATTTCCGCGGCCGCGAAAAGCCGCCCACGTTCAACGCCGTGAGCCAACAGGTGTACACGCTGATGAGCGCGCAATACCCCGTTGACCTGGCCGTGCGCATGGCGCTCAAGCCCCTGCTGCTGGGCGGGCGCATGCAGCGCTGGGCCGAACGCCCGCTGGCGGCGGTGGCCCGACGCGTGCTGCTGAACTGAGGGGAGAACTGCTCCCCGTTGGCCTCCGGCACCGGCGGCAGCCAGCAATCCCGTGTGCCCCCTTGGCTGAACTCAAGGCAAGGGCTTGGGCCCCAATTTGCGATACAGGGTTGCTCGACTGATGCCCAAGGCACGGGCTGCCTGCATCACGTTGCCCTGGGCATCCCGCAAGGCATGGCGTACCAGGGCTGCCTGATACTGCCGCAAGGAGAGCGGGTTGAGGCTCGCGATCGGGCCCCCCAGCTTGCCACTCCGGCCCTGCAACTCGGGCAAGACCTGAGCGCACAGGCCGGACCAGAGCGGCACCTCGAGCGGACCCGTTTCCGACAGTTCGCGTAACCGCGCGCGCTCGAACAACACGGCGTGGGACATGGCGAAGACTTCATTCGCATGCACGGCTTGCGCAGACAGCCCGGACAGGCACGGGACCATCTGGCGTGCGGCCTGGTTCGCGCTCACGATCCATCCTTCGGCGTCAAGACAAATCAGCCCCTCTTGATCACCGCCCTGAGCTTGGCCCGGCCAGCTCATGTGCACGCACAACGCATGCGGTCGTTGCCGCGTGAGTGCGTTTTCGACGCAACGCGCAGCCTGCGCCGCCAGATGCATCAACTCGGGCCGCTCCTCGGCCAGGATGCCCGTGAGGTCGATCATGCCCATGCAGCGGCCATCCGGGCCAAACACAGGGGCACCGGCGCAGCTGTACACGTTGGTATCGGCAAAGAAATGCTCACCACGATGCAGCCAGACCGGATGCAGCTCGGTGAGCGCGGCACTGATGGCACTGGTGCCAATGCTGGTCTCGGACAGGTTGACGCCAACGCGCGCGATGGCACGGATGCGGCGGTCGTCATGATCGGCGCCGAGCGCAACGTCAATGACGATACCCTGGGCGTCGGTGAGGATGGCAAAATAGCGGGTGCGCGCGATTGCGCGCGTGAGCGCGGCCAGCACAGGCCGCGCCGTTTTCAGGAGCGCGTGATGGCACTCTGCGTTGGCCCGAATGCTCGAGGCCGACACACCATCGAATTCAAGCCGCTGCTCCGGTCGGCGGCCCCCTTCGAGACAGCGTCGCCACGATCTTTCGATCCAGCCCCGCTGCGGCCCCAGGCCAGGCGCAGGCAAGCCATGCCCCTCGGTAATGACCAACTGGCGAGCACGATCGATCTGCTTCAACCGTCGATCTTCCAGCTTGACAGGCGCTGCTTGCATGCATCCCTCCGTTCACCAGGCGCTCCATCTCGCCGGGATACGCCACGCGGGTGAAGCCAGCCGTGCGTTGGCGCAGCGCCGCACGCCGAAGGCAGGACATCGGCGCGAGAGACGGTAAAGCCATTGTTTCATTTTGAGAATTTCTGGGCGGTGACAGCGGAAATTGGCGTTTACCCGTAGGCCAGGATCTTGAGGCCGGCGCTCCCCCGTTCAACAATCAAGGAGGCCAAACATCTGCGTGCGCAACATTCGGTTGTGACGCGTCACTTCGAGGAGCCCATCATGCAAGTCTCATTGACCGTCAACGCCAAGGCGGTGTCGTTCGACGTCGCACCCAACACCCTGTTGGCTCAAGCCTTGCGCGAGCACCTGCGGCTCACCGGCGTCCATGTGGGTTGCGACACCGCCCAGTGCGGCGCCTGCACCGTGCTGATGAACGACCGCGCCGTGAAGTCATGCAATCTCCTGGCGGCGCAGGCCGAAGGCGCGCGCATCACCACCATTGAGGGTCTGGCCACAGCCGAAGGCGACCTGCACCCCATGCAGGCCGCCTTCAAGGAGTGCCACGGTCTGCAGTGCGGCTTCTGCACACCGGGCATGGTGCTCAGCGCCGTGGACTTGTGCAGACACCACCCCAACGCCGGCGATGGCGAGATCCGCGAACTTCTCGAAGGCAACATCTGCCGCTGCACGGGCTACCAGAACATCGTCAAGGCGGTGCAGCAAGGCCGCGACGCGATGGTCTCGGCCTGAAAGCCCATCGGAGCGAGCCTGCGGGCTCCGCCAGCACTGCACCGCCATACCCCTACCCCGAGGAAATCCCATCATGGGCGCAACCGATTTTGCCAAGCTCCCCCACATCGGCGAAGCCGTTCGCCGCAAGGAAGACTACCGCTTCCTGACCGGCGGCGGACAGTACACCGACGACATTCAACTCGAGCGCCAGACGCATGCCATTTTTGTGCGCTCACCACACGGTCACGCGGTCATCAAGGGCATCGACACCAAGGCTGCCCTCGCCGCACCGGGCGTGCTGGCGGTCTACACCGGCGCCGACGTGGCGGCCGACAAGGTGGGCGGCCTGCCGTGTGGCTGGCTCATCACCAGCACGGACGGCACGCCGATGAAAGAACCGCCCCATCCCATCCTGGCCCAGGGCAAGGTGCGCTACGTTGGCGACCATGTCGCGATGGTCGTGGCCGAAACACTGGAGGAGGCCAAGAACGCAGCCGAACTGGTGGACGTCGACTACGACGTGCTGCCCGCGGTCACGCGCGTCACCGATGCGGCCAAGGCGACCACCATCCACGATGCGGCGCCCGACAACCATTGCTACAAGTGGGCGCTTGGCGACAAGGCGGGCGTGGATGCCGCCTTCGCCCAGGCCGCCCATGTCACCAAGCTCGATCTGGTGAACAACCGCCTTGTGCCCAACGCGATGGAGCCGCGCGCAGCGATTGGCTACTACAACCGCGCCGCCGACGACTACACGCTCTACGTGGCCAACCAGAATCCGCACGTCGAGCGCCTGCTGATGACGGCCTTCGTCATGGGGCTGCCCGAGCACAAAGTGCGCGTCATCGCCCCGGACGTGGGTGGCGGCTTCGGCTCCAAGATCTACCTCTATGCCGAGGACGTCTGCCTCACTTGGGCATCCAAAAAACTCAACCGGCCGATCAAGTGGACCGCTGATCGCAGCGAAGCATTTCTGTCGGATGCCCATGGCCGCGACCATGTCAGCCATGCCGAGATGGCCATGGACAACGACGGCCATTTCCTGGCTCTGCGCGTGCACACCCATGCCGCGATGGGCGCCTATCTGTCGACGTTCTCGACCGCCATCCCCACCATTCTTTACGGCACGCTCCTGGCCGGGCAGTACAAGACCCCGCAGATCCATGTCGAAGTCGATGCCTGGTTCACCAACACCGCGCCGGTGGACGCCTACCGCGGCGCCGGCCGGCCCGAGGCCACCTATCTGCTCGAAAGGCTGGTCACGCGCTGCGGCTGGGAGCTGGGTCTGGGGCAGGATGAGATTCGCCGTCGCAATTTCATCAACCAGTGGCCCCATCAGACCCCGGTGGCGCTGCAGTATGACACCGGCGACTATCTCGGCTGCATGACCCGGGCGCAGGAACTGGCCGACGTCGCCGGCTTTCCAGCCCGCCGTGCCGCCAGCGAAGCCAAGGGCATGCGCCGAGGCATCGGCTACTCCAGCTACATCGAGGCCTGCGGGCTGGCTCCGAGCAATATCGCGGGCGCACTGGGCGCTCGCGCAGGGTTATTCGAATGCGGTGAGGTTCGTGTCCATCCCACCGGCAGCGTCACGGTCTTCACCGGTTCCCACAGCCATGGCCAAGGACATGAAACCACTTTCGCACAAGTCGTGGCGGCACGGCTTGGCGTTGCGGTGGACAGCGTGGACATCGTGCATGGCGACACCGGGCGAGTGCCCTTTGGAATGGGCACCTACGGCTCACGCTCCATCAGCGTCGGCGGCGCAGCACTGATGCGGGCCTTGGACAAAATCGAGACCAAAGCCAAGAAAATCGCCGCTCACCTGCTCGAGGCCAGCGACGCTGACATCGAATTCGCCAATGGCGTCTTCACCGTCAAGGGCACCGACAAGAGCGTGCCCTTCGCCCAGGTTTCGCTTGCCGCCTACGTCCCGCACAACTACCCGCTGGACAAGCTCGAGCCGGGCTTGAACGAGACGGCCTTCTACGACCCGACCAATTTCACCTACCCAGCCGGCACCTACATCTGCGAGGTGGAGATCGACCCGGCCACCGGCGTCACGCGGGTGGATCGCTTCACCGCCGTGGACGATTTCGGCACCATCATCAATCCCATGATCGTCGAGGGCCAGGTGCATGGCGGCATCGCCCAAGGCATCGGCCAGGCGCTGCTGGAGCAATGCGTGTACGACCCCGAAACCGGGCAACTCCTCACCGGCTCGTTCTCGGATTACGCCATGCCCCGGGCCGACGACATGCCTTTCCTGCAACTCGACACCATCTGCACGCCCTGTCTGCACAACCCACTGGGCACCAAGGGCTGCGGGGAGGCCGGTGCCATCGGCTCGCCGCCGGCGGTGATCAACGCCGTGCTCGATGCCCTCGCCCCTCTGGGCATCAAGGATTTCGACATGCCTGCCACGCCCTACCGCGTGTGGGACGCCATCCACGCTGCACAAGTCTGAGGAGACAGCATCATGTACGCCTTCAATCTGGAACGTGCATCGACCACGGCCGATGCGCAGCGGTGCGCCAGCGCCGGGGCCAAGCCACTGGCGGGCGGGCAAAGCCTGCTGGCCTCGATGAAACTGCGGCTGTCACGCCCCGAGTCACTGGTCGACCTTGCCGGCATCGCCGATCTTGCCGGCATCCGCCGCGAAGGCGACGCGTTGCGCATCGGCGCGATGACGCGCCATGCCGACGTCGCCGCCAGCGCCGAGGTGCGCGCGGCCCTGCCCGCACTGGCCGACTTGGCCGCGCACATCGGCGACCGCCAGGTGCGCGCCATGGGCACCTTGGGCGGCTCGCTCGCCAACAACGATCCCAGCGCCTGCTACCCAAGTGCCCTGCTCGGGCTCGGCGGCACGGTGCACACCTCTCGACGGCAGATCGCCGCTGATGCCTTCTTTGTCGGTTTGTTCACCACCGCGCTTCAAGACGACGAGATCGTGACCGCCGCCAGTTTCCCCATCCCCAGGCGCGCCGCGTACATGAAGTTCAAACAACCGGCATCGCGCTTCGCGCTGATCGGCGTCTTCGTGGCGCAGACCGCAGCCGGCGTGCGCGTGGCCGTGACGGGAGGCGGCAACGGAGTCTTCCGCCACGCTGCCCTGGAATCCGCACTCAACGCCAGCTTCACGCCCGAAGCCGCAGCCAGGGTTGCGATTGACGACAGCGAGCTCAACAGCGACCTGCACGGGTCAGCCGCCTACCGTGCCCACCTCATCGGCGTGATGACGCAGCGCGCCGTGGCCAAGTCATTGGCGGGCTGAACCTGGGCGTCTGGAGAATCGCATCCGGTTCGCCCGCCTGTGCTGCATCAGCCCTGCAACTCCTGCGGGCACGGAGTGCGTGTGCGATGCGGACTCCGCCCCTCACCAACCATCATGACAAGCTCCCCTCCGGCCAGCATCGATGCCCTCATGGCGGCCTTGCAGACGGCTGGCTACTACGCCGACAGACGGCTGGCCACGGCCGTGTTCCTGGCCCTGCGGCTGCAACGACCGCTGTTGCTGGAAGGCGAACCTGGCGTCGGCAAAACCGAACTGGCCAAGGCGCTGGCCATGGCGCTGGGCCGAGCAATCCTGCGATTGCAGTGCTACGACGGGCTCGAACTGCGCGAGGCGCTGTACGAGTGGAATTACGCTGCGCAACTGCTGCACATGCGTGCTGCCGAGGGCCGTGCCGAAGCCGCGCAGATTGAACGCGAGGTCTACCAGGAGCGCTATCTCATCCACCGTCCGCTGCTGCAGGCACTGCAGGCACCGGAACCCGGGGTCGTGTTGCTGATCGACGAAGTGGACCGCGCGGATGAACCCTTCGAGGCCTTCTTGCTGGAATATCTGGGCGAATACCAAGTCAGCATTCCCGAACTGGGCACGGTCCGTGCGGTCGCCACGCCCGTGACCATCCTCACCAGCAACCGCACTCGCGAGCTCAATGACGCCATCAAGCGCCGCTGCCTGTACCACTGGCTGGACTACCCCGAGCGCGAGCGCGAACTGGCCATCGTCCAGGCTCAGGTGCCACAGGCCCGCGCCGAGCTCTCGCAGCAAGTCGCCGCGTTCGTCTCGCGGCTGCGCAGCGCCCCGTTTGCCAGCGGTTTCCAGCGTGTTCCGGGGATTGCCGAGAGCGTGGAATGGGCCAAGGCCTTGGTCGCACTCGACACCCTCACGCTCGACCCCGAAGTGGTCAGCGACACGGCCGGCATCCTGTTCAAGCAGCGCGAAGACGTTGCCGCACTCACCCGCGATCTGGCCGCCGAGCTGCTGATTCCGGCCGACACGGCCAACGCCCCAGTCGGCTGAAAACTCCACCATGCAGCTCGGAGATGCCCGCCGTGGCAAATTCGCCGATAACCTCACCGGGTTCGGCCGCGCCTTGCGCCGTGCCGGCGTGCGCACCGACAGCGCTCGCATTGCCCTGGCCGGACAAGCTGCCGTGTTGGTCGGCGTGGATCGGCGCCTCGACCTCGGCGCCGCGCTGGAAACCGTGCTCGTCAGTCGTGAGCAGGACCGCCTGGTCTTTCGAGAACTCTTCGATGCCTACTTCCGCGACCCCAAGGTCGCCAGCAAATTGCTGGCGCAACTGCTGCCCAGCGCCGAAGGCCGGGCCGAGCCGTCCAAACGCCACCCTCGCGTTCGTGAAGCCCTGGCGCCGCGCCAGCCCCCCGCGGCCCAACGCCCCCGGGTCGATGACCAGGTGGACACCGATGCCATCATGACCGCCAGCGCGGTGCAGCGCCTGCGGCACGCCGATTTCAACGCCTTGGGAGGGCAGGAATACCGCCTCGTCGAGCGTCTGGCCCGCGCGATTCCACTGCCCATTCCCTGCCTGCCTTCCCGCCGTACCGTGCCCGACAGCCGCGGTTTTCGTGCCCATTGGCCGGGGGTGATGCGCCGCGCTGCGCGCACCGGCGGCGAGTGGATGGAGCTGCCGCGCCGGCGCCGCCGCCGCGTGCCACTGCCGCTGCTGGTGCTGGTGGATGTCTCCGGCTCGATGGAGCGCTACATCCGTTTGCTGCTCGCGTTTTTGCACGCATCGACCCGCACGCTGCGCCAGCGCGATGTGTTCGCCTTCGGGACGCGTCTCACCGACCTGACGGCGGCCTTCCGGCATGCGGACACCGACGCCATGCTGGCCGACGTCAACATTCGCATCGCCGACTTTGCCGGCGGCACGCAGCTGGGCACCTCGCTGTCTGCGCTGCGCGGCGCGCACAGTCGGCGCCTGATCGGGCATCGCACCTTGGTGCTGCTCATCAGCGATGGCCTGGACACCGGAGAGCCCGCCGTTCTGGATGCCGAACTCACCTGGCTGCTGCGTCACTGCCGGCGGCTGTTGTGGCTCAACCCCCTGCTGCGGTTCGACGGCTATGAACCCCGTGCGCGCGGCGCTGCGGCGCTTCACCATCGAGCCCATGCCATGCTCGCCGTGCATAACCTCGTCAGTCTGGAGCAACTGGCAAGCAGCCTGGCTGCACTCATGCGTCAACCCTAGGTCATGAAAGGACCGCACGATGGACCTGCAAGGAAATCGCTCACTGACCGTCACCCGTCAGCAAGCCTGGGATGCGCTGAATGACCCTGGCGTACTGCAGCAGTGCATACCCGGTTGCGAGCAGCTGGTCGCCACCGACCCCACGCACTACGACACCACCCTGGCCTTGCGCATCGGCCCGGTGGCGGCCAAGTTCAAGGGCCGGCTCGAGCTGCGCGATATCCAGCCTCCCAACAGCTACGCCATCGCTTTCGACGGCCAGGGTGGCGTAGCAGGCTTCGGCAAGGGCGAGGCGCAGGTGCGCCTGGCCGACCGCGACGATGGCGGTGGCTGCGTGTTGCACTACACGGTTCACGCCACCGTCGGGGGAAAAATTGCGCAGATCGGCCAACGCCTGATCGACGGCGCCGCCCGCTCCATCGCCGAGGATTTCTTCAAGCGCTTCGACCAGACGCTGCAGACGCTGCATCCAGCGGTGGCGGCCGACGACGTCCCGACCGCACCCGGTCCGCGCAAGGCGCGCGGCCTGCCCTTGCTCTGGATCGCTGCCGCCGTCGTCGCCCTGGTCTTGGCGCTGATCTGGCTAGGGCACGGGCAGACCTGAGGAGACACCACCATGGAGAACATCGATCTGCTCGTGCTCCGTACCCTGCGCGACTGGCGGCAGGCGCAGCGTCATGCGCTGCTGGCCACCGTCACCCGCACCTGGGGCTCTTCGCCACGCCCGGTGGGTTCGATCATGGCCTTGCGCGACGATGGCGCGATGGCGGGATCGGTCTCGGGCGGCTGCATCGAAGATGACCTCATCGACCGATACACCGCCATCAACCGCGGCGCCGCTGCGGCCGTGCAGTTCCCCAGCGGTGCGCCGCAGCGCATGCAATACGGCATCTCCGCCGACGACGCTCACCGCTTCGGCCTGCCCTGCGGCGGAACGCTGGAATTGGTGCTGGAGTTCGACCCCGATCCTGCGCCGCTCGCGGAACTGGTGACGGCACTCGAATCAGGCCGATTGATGCACCGCCACCTGGGGCTGGATGACGGCCGCGTCTGGCTGCAGCCGGCCGCCGTGCCCAGCGACGTCGCGCTGGATGCGCACACGCTGGTCAACACCTTCGGTCCGGAATACCGCATGCTGCTCATCGGCGCCGGCCAACTCGCGGCCTATCTGGCGAGCATGGCGCTGTCCTGCGGCTTTGCCGTGACGGTGTGCGACCCGCGCGAGGAATACCGCGCCGGCTGGAGCGTGCCCGGCGCCAAGCTGCTCACCGAGATGCCGGACGATGTGGTCACCGCGTTCCATCCCGATCGGCGCAGCTGCGTCGTCGCACTGACCCACGACCCCAAACTCGACGACCTGGCGCTGCTGGAGGCCATCCACACCGACGCGTTCTACGTCGGCGCCATCGGTTCGCGGCGCAACAACGGCCAGCGCAAGGAGCGGCTCATCGCCCACTTCGAGCAGACCGAGGTCGAGCTGGAGCGGCTGCGCGGCCCCATCGGCATCTACATCGGCAGCAAGACGCCGCCCGAAATCGCGGTCAGCGTGATGGCTGAAATCCTCGCGGTGAAAAACGGGGTGCCCTTGCCCCGCGACCTGGACGTGCGCCAGGCAAAAGACCAACTCGGCGTCAACGCCAATGATCCAGGAGTCGCGACCTGCTTCGTGGCGTCGTGAACGCTGCCGCAGCGGCTTACCGTGGCCACTGCTCCGGGAGGTCGACGTCGAACAACACCCCCGGATCATCGAGTTCCAAAGCCAGCACGCCACGCGCGCCAGCGTCGCCCTGCAAGGCCATCAAGTCCGGGCCGAACGCCCGGTCGAACCCCACGGGGTGCCCGTGCCGGCCGAGGTGCTGCGGCACGACGATGCGTCCCGGTGCCATGGCTTGCGCCACGGCGGCGATGCTGGCGGGGCGCAGCAGCGGCATGTCGGCCAGGCCAATCACCCAGCCCGTCGCCTGAGCCGTGTGCATCACGCCGTGGGCCAGGCTGTGGCCCATGCCCCGCGCGGACTGCGGGCAATGGGTGAATGCAAGGCCAGCTTGCAGCAGGAGCGCGGCCAGTTCAGCGTCCTCGCCGCGCAGCACAACGCACACCTGCGTCAGGGCCGCGCGCCATTGCAGCGCGCTGTGCAACGCCATCGGCCGGCCCGACACGGTGGCCCAGCGCTTGTCGGTTCCGAATCGCTGCGAGCGTCCGGCCGCGAGCAGGAGTCCCTGGATCATGAGGCGCAGCGCGAACCGGACAGCGCCCCCGGGACGGCAAGATCGAGCGCCGCGGTCGATGCGCTGGCGCACATAATGCGTTCGAGGATCCCAGGCACCTCGAACACCGCGCGATTGCGGTAAGCGGCCACGCGTTGGCGGTAGGCCGGCAGCGCGGCAAGCAGTTCGGGCAGCGCGGCGTCGATGCCGCCAAAGCTGCGCAGCACCAGCCCGAAGCCGTTGTCGCGCACCCATTCGGTGTTGTAGCGCTCCTGCGGCATGGTCCAGGCGTTGCGCGTGACGACCACGGGCAGGCCGAGCTGCAGGGCCTCGCTCAGGGCGCCGGGGCCGGGTTTGCCGATGAAGAAGTCACCCAGGCGCATCCACGCGGCCACGTCCGAGGTGAAGCCCAGAATCAGGCGCGGCGCCGTGGCCGGCAGGGCGCGCAGCTTGTCGGCAAGCCTGGCATTGTGGCCGCACATCACAACGAGTTGCACCTCGGGCAGGCGCTGCGCGATGCCCAGCATGCTGCGCGAGCCGTGGCCGCCGAACATCACCACGCCGGTGGGGCGGGTCGGATCCAGCCCCAGGGCTTGCAGCCGCGCGGCGCGGTCGAAGTCGGCGGGCTCACCGTAGAACTCCGGCCGGATGATCATGCCCGATGTGGGGTGGATGTGCGTCGCTGGATGGCCGGCCGCACGGGCCTGTTGCACGGCGCGGGCGCTGCCGCACACCACATGCTGGGCGAGCCCGGGTTCGATCCAGAAATGCGGCGGATGGTCGGCCAGATCGGTGAGCACGGTCACGAACGGCACTCCCGGCAGGCTGGCCGCGAGGCTCTGGCCGAGGGCGCGGTTGAAGTTGGGGATGAGCGAGACCACCATGTCCGGCTCGGTGCGCAGCCAATGCTGCTGCAGCGACTTGAGCAGGGGCTGGTGCGCCAGCCGGATGAACGCCTGCAGCAGCTTGAGCTCCTGCGCCAGGCCCAGCGTCAATCCGTGCGCCAGACGCTTGTTGTACAGGTCTTCCGGGGCGATGCCGGTGAGCTTGCGAAAACTGCCCTGCGGGTCGAGCACCTCGGTGAGATGGACCAGCCGCACGGTCCAGCCCAGGTCGCGCGCGGTGATGGCCTGCTGCAGCGCCAGGGCCGAGGCGCGGTGGCCGCCGCCAGCGTTGAAATAGACGAGGTCGACGCAGGGCATGGGCGGTGCTCGCGTGGCCTGGCGGCAGCGTCAGTCTCCCGCCTCAGGCGGCCAGGCCCTCGGCCTCGTCCTCGCCGGGGTTCTCCAGGCTGAAGACATCGGCGTTGTCGTCGTAGGCATAGACCTCGGCGTAGCGGCCCCAGTCGATGGCGGTGTCGAGCACGCGCTCGGCTTCTTCCTCGCTGAAATGGTCTTCCAGCTCGTTGCGGAAACGCGCACCGGGTGCGAGGTGGTTGTGGCGCTCGTCGAGCACGGCGCGAATGCGCGCGGCCAAGGGCACGCGATCGATGAGGTGGCGCGCGAACAACGCCTTGCGCTCCTGCACATCGGCCTCGACGAAGACGCGGCCGGCCGGGGTGAGCTCGATATCCCCCTCCAGCACCTGAGCGAAACCGAGCAGTTCCACCGCCTCGATCAGCGGGAACAGATCGTCCACCGAGAAGTGCATGTCCTCGGCCAGTTCGGGCAGGCTGATGCGGCTGTTGCCGCTGCCCTGCTCCAGCGAAGCCAGCTCTTCGAGCAGGCCGGCGATCTGGTTCATCGACACATGCGGCAGGCGGTGGCCGATGCTGATGGCGCCGCGCTGGGCCACGTTCACGCTGGCGGCGGGGCGAGCGGTCATGATGCCGTAGATGTGCTCGACCAGGTCGCGAAACTCCTGCGACTCGCGGTCGCGCGGCTGCGGCAACTGCACCGGAATGTCGGCGCGCACGCGTCCGGGATTGGAGCCGAGGATGAGGATGCGGTCGGCCATCAGCACCGCTTCCTCGATGTTGTGCGACACCAGCAAAATGCCGCGGGTGGGAATCTTGCGCTCGGCCCAGAGGTCCAGCAGGTCGGTGCGCAGGGTCTCGGAGGTGAGCACGTCGAGTGCCGAGAACGGCTCGTCCATCAGCAGCACATCGGGGTTGATGACCAGGGCGCGGGCGAAGCCCACGCGCTGGCGCATGCCTCCCGACAGTTCACGCGGATAGGCCGACTCGAAGCCGTCCAGGCCGATCAGGTCGATGGCGGCCAGTGCCCGCTGCCGGCGCTCGGCCGGCGGCACCTTGAGCGCCTCCAGCCCCAACTCGACGTTCTGCAGCACCGTGAGCCAGGGGAACAGGGCGAAGCTTTGAAACACCATGGCCAGCCCAGGGACCGGGCCATCGATGGGGCGGCCGCGATGCAGCAGGGTGCCGTCGCTGGAGGGAATCAGCCCGGCCAGCATGCGCAGCAGGGTGGACTTGCCCGAGCCGGAACGCCCCAGCAGCACCAGGATTTCGCCCTCGCGCAGGTGCATGTTCATGTCGTCGAGGATGAGCAGATCGGTGCCGTCGGGCGCCTTGAAGGCCTTGCGCACATGCTCGGCACGGAAGATGTCGACACGCGCGTGCGGCTGCGGCGCGAGGCCGGGGGTGGCTGCGGCGGGCTGGGGATGCAAGGTTTGCGGAACAGCGGCCATGGGTCTTGTCTCCACGCGGTGCGACTTCGGATGTGGCGTCAGGCGCGGTGAACAGCGCACTCAGTCCAGGCGCACGCGGCGCACGGACAACTCGTACAAACGGTGCCAGAACAGGCGGTTGACCAGAATGACGTAGAGCGACATCACGCCCACGCCAAGGGCAATTTGCGCGCTGCGGCCCTGCGCCGTGGCCTGGCTGATGAAGGCGCCCAATCCGGTGGCCACCACGGTCTTGTCGCCCCAACTCACCACCTCGGCCACGATGCTGGCGTTCCACGCCCCGCCCGAGGCGGTGATGGCCCCGGTGACGAACCCCGGAAACACGCCCGGCAGGTACAGCCGCTTCCACAGCAGCCAGCCACGCAAGCCGAGATTCTGCGCGGCCTCACGCATGTCGGACGGTATGGCCGACGCCGCGCCCACGACGGAGAACAAGATGTACCACATGCTGCCCAGAATCATCAGCGGAGCGCTGAACACGTTCACGTTCAAATGCCAATCGAGGATGGCCACCACCACCAGCGGGAACAGCAGATTGGCCGGGAAGGCGGCGAGAAATTGTGCCAGCGGCTGCACCGCCTGAGCCCAGCGTGGTCGCAGCCCGATCCACACGCCCACAGGCACCCAGATCAGCGCCGACAGCGCCACCAGCACGAACACCTTGAACCCGGTGATGAGGCCCAGCCACAGCACGTGCCCCACCAGCGGCCAGCCGAAGTCGCGCGGCAACACCTGCACCAGTCGCACCACGGCCCACAGGGCGATCACCATCACGACGGCATAGAACACGCCGTCTCCCCAGCGCCGGCGCGCCGCAGGCGCCGGGGGTTTCTGCGCCACGCGCGGGCTGAGGCGCACGGTCAATTCCCAGATTGCGGCGGGGATCACCGCGAGTTGACGCAGCACACGGGTGCGGCGCAGGTAATCGAGCACTGCCGAGCGCGGCGCCTCGCCCGAGGCGGTCATTTCGAACTTGAACTTGTCGGCCCATGCCACGATGGGGCGGAACATCAGCGAGTCGTACAACAGGATGATGACGATCATCGCGCCGATGGCCCAGCCGATGGCGCCGAGATCTTTCACCTCGATGGCCCGGGCGATGTAGGAGCCGATGCCGGGAACCGTGACCGTCTGGTTCGCCACGGTGATGGCCTCCGACGCCACGACGAAAAACCAGCCGCCCGACATCGACATCATCGTGTTCCACAACAGCCCCGGCATGGCAAACGGCAGTTCCAGCTTCCAGAAACGCTGCCAGGCGTTGAGGCGGTAGAGCGTGGCGGCTTCCTGCAGGTCGCGTGGCACGGTTTTCAGCGACTGGTACAGGCTGAAGGTCATGTTCCAGGCCTGCGAGGTGAACACGGCGAAGATCACAGCCAGTTGCACCCCCACCAGACTGCCGGGAAACAGCGCCATGAAGCCGGTGACGGTGATGGACAGATAACCCAGGATGGGCACCGATTGCAGCACGTCCAGCACCGGCACCAGAAGACGCTCGGCGTAGCGGTTGTGCGCTGCCAGCCAGGCGTAACCCAGGGTGAAGACGAAGGACACCACCAGCGCGGCAAGCATGCGCAGCACGGTGTACAGGCCGTACTCGGGCAGGGCTGCGGGCGAGAGCGAGATGGGGATGTTCTGCCCCAGTCGATAGGGCACCGCCATCTGGTG
>JAJZDV010000201.1 GCA_021846025.1 Pseudomonadota bacterium | reverse complement strand
AGTGGCTCGGCCCCAACCTGATCCGCCTGCCGGACGCCGCCATCGCGCGCGGGGAAGTCGCACTGACCATCGACGATGGACCCGACCCGGACGTGACCCCGGCCGTGCTCGATCTGCTCGATGCCCTAGGTGTGCAGGCCACGTTTTTCTGCATCGGCAGCCGCGCCGTCGCCTACCCGGACTTGTGCCGCGCCATCGTGCAGCGCGGTCATGCGGTGGAAAACCACAGCGCCCGGCATCGCCACCATTTCTCGCTGCTCGGGCCGCGCGGATACCGTCGCGAGTTGCAGGCCGGACAAGCCGCGCTCAGCGCCGTGACCGGGTGCCTCCCGCTGTTTTTCCGCGCCCCGGCCGGTTTTCGCAACCCGTTTCTCTGGCCCGAGCTGGCGCGACTCAACCTGTGTCTGACAACCTGGACACGGCGCGGGTTCGACACCCGCGAGCGTGACCCGGCCACCGTCACCCGGCGGCTGCTGCACAATCTGCGCGCCGGCGACATCCTGCTGCTGCACGATGGCCACGCCGCCCGAACCGCCAGCGGCCGGCCGGTGATTCTCGACGTGCTGCCCCCCCTGCTGGCTGCTGTGCGCCGGGCGGGTTTGCGCGCGGTGACCTTGCGCGCGGCCTGCGCCACGACCCCGCCTCCCTTGCCGCCGCCCTTGTCCCCGACTGCTGCTGCCCCGCTTCAGCCGGGAGCCATGCCCGCGCCGGAACTCGCGGATCCGCGGCTTGCGCCCGCAGCTTCGCGGCTGCGATGCGAGCGCCCTGGGCCGGGCTTGCCGCGGCCCTCCGTTGTTCACCGGCACCGGATCAACTGAAGAACTTGCCCAGCGTCACAGTCACCGACTGGGTGGCCGTCAGGCTGATCGAGGGATTCTGGTTGCACACGTCGTCGTAGGGGAAGGCGTAGGCCAGGCCGTTGCTGCTGGCCTGGTGGAACAGCTGTGCCCAGGGGTTGAAGGGCTGGACAGGCGAGACCCCGGAATAGAAGGGTCCGCCCGAGCAGTTCACGTCGGTCATGTTGTTGGAAACCTGACCGCGGTTGAAAGCAGCGGCGAGAATTTTTTGCACGTTCTTGGCGGCGCTGCCGCCGCTGGCGAGGGAATTGGCGCATTGCCAAATGTCCACGGAAGGAATGCCCGAACGGCCGGCGATCGTCAAAGCCGGTGCACCACCTTGGGTGAAGGTCAGCGCCCCGCCCTGAACCGTGCCGCTGAAGGTCCCTGAGGCCAGGTCCGTAACGGTCACCGGATTCGTAGCTGTCCACTGGGCGTACCAGCTTTGAACCGCCGAGTCGAAATAGGTGCTCAGACCACCGCTGTAAAGGCTCTGCCCGGTGATGGACTTGGGTGAAAGGGCACGCAGGGTGGTGATGCCTGCGGGATAGGCGGAGGCTGCCGTCACGGCGATGGATTGGTCGAACTCCGCCCCCAGCGCGGCCACGGCACTCAGGATGGCCGGGCGCGAACGGTTGAACTGCCCCTGCAGCGTGCCGCCAGGCGTGCCGTCGAGCAGCAGCGGAAAGCCGAACTGGTCCACCTGGGTGGTGTTGCCATTGAATTGGCCGTTGCTGTCGTAGGAAAACTCGATCCAGTCGAACAGCGTGAGTTGTCCCGGTTCGCCCAGGGGAACGGGTGCCGTGTATTGCGTGCCGCTCAGCACCGTGAAGGGCAACTTCGGGATACCCACCGACAGGTAGATGCGGCCACTGAATGCTGCCGTGCCCGTGCCGAGGCCCGGGAGCGTGCTCGTGTTCAGGTTGGCCAGGTCGACGACGGTCTTGGTGGTGAGCGAGACGGGAATGCTGTAGTCAGCCCATGGCTGCGGATAGTTGGCCGCGAGCGTGGCCGCGTCGTTCCCGGAAAGCCCTGCTGAACCGGGGAATGTGCCGGCAGCGAGCGTGTTGTCGGCCGCGCTCATGGGGTGCGGCGTCCCACGGGAGTCGAGGCGATATTGCCTGTTGCCGGCGCTCGTCTGCACCTCACCGACGATGTAGGCATACACCGGGGTGCCGCATGGAAGGTCGGTCTGCGTGGCATCGATGGTCAGCGGGGTGAGCGCCGTGGCGCTGGCGCCGCCGCTCCCGCACACGGGAGCCGGAGCACCGCCGCCAGGAACTGCAGAACGACCCCCACCGCCGCCTCCCCCGCCACAAGCAGCGAGAATACCTGTCGCTCCCACGCCCAAAAGAAAGATCCGTCTGTTCAGTCCGCCCTGGCTCATGGGTGATACCCCCTGGTTGTTGGTCATTTTTAGTCACACGACACACGTTGTCTTACCAATCCTAACGTCCACACATGAAACAGCGCGAGAGCCCAAGCCCGAACCGTGGCGAACGGTTGGATCGACACGGCAGACACGACCACTGAACGTTCATGCCGAGTCCCACCGCACGCCCAATCCCGCTGTTGCGGCTCAGCCACAGCACGACCACAACCTGCCTCGGCGCAGGCCTCGACGCTCAGCTGCAAGCCCTGCGATCCGCGCGCAGCGGCTTGGCGCCTTGCGCCTTCGACATCGTCGATCTGCCGACCTGGATCGGCGAAGTTGCCGATGTCGACGCGGTGCGTCTGCCCGAGTCGTTGCTCGATTT
>JAJZDV010000061.1 GCA_021846025.1 Pseudomonadota bacterium | reverse complement strand
AGCCCCACATCGGCCGCCCGCTGCCCAATGTCCAGGTGCGCATCCTCGACCCGAAAGGCCGCGTCGTGCCCATCGGCGCCGTGGGCGAATTGCACATCGGCGGGCTGGGGGTGGCGCGCGGCTATCTCCATCAGGCCCAACTGACCACCGAGCGCTTCATCCCCGACACCCTCGGTGAGCGTGCTGGCGAACGGTTGTACAAAACCGGCGATCTCGCCCGCTGGCTTGACGACGGACGGATCGCGTTCATCGGCCGCAACGACCACCAGGTGAAAATCCGCGGCTTCCGCATCGAACCGGGCGACATCGAAAACCAACTCGCCTTGCATCCCGACATCCGGCAGGCGCTGGTGACGACTGCGGGGGATGCCCCGTCCGGCAAGCGCCTGGTCGCCTACTTCACCGTGCAGGAGGGCTCGCAGGTTCCCGACGCTGCGGCTTGCCGCGAACATCTGAGCAAGGCCCTGCCGGACTACATGGTGCCCTCGCAATACATCCACCTCGATGCCTTCGCGCTCACGGCCAACGGCAAGCTCGACCGCCAGGCCCTGCCCGCGCCCGACCTTGCCGCGCTTGCGCCGGATGCGATCGTGGCGCCGAACACGCCCACCGAGCAGGCGCTGTGGGCCATCTGGAGCGAGGTTCTCGGCTTGAAAGCGTTCGGGACTCGCGAAAGCTTTTTCGACCTGGGCGGCCACTCCCTGCAGATCACGCAGGTGGCTTCGCGCATCCGCGATCGCCTCGGTCTGGACTTGGCGCTGGCCAAGCTCTTCGAGCATGTGCGCATCGCCGATCTGGCGCAGCATTTGGAGGCCCTGCAAAACCGGAGCGCACCGGCGAGCACGAGCTTGGTTGAAATTCCGCGGATTCCGCGCAACGGACTGCTGCCGATGTCGTATGCGCAGCGACGCATGTGGCTGATCCAGCAATTCGATCCCGCCTCGGCCGCCTACAACATTCCCGTGAGCCTGCTGCTGCGCGGTCCGCTCGACACCCTGGTCTTGCAACGCGCGGTCGAACTGCTGGTGCAACGGCATGAAATGCTGCGCGCCAGTCTGCTGATGGGAGAGCGCGAACCCATGACGCGCATCGAACCCGATGTGCACGTGACTGTCGAGCAGGTCGATCTGGCCCATTTGCCAGCCGATCAGCGCCGGCCCGCCGCGCGGCGCTGGCTGAGTGAAAGCCTGGAGCTGCCCTTCCATCTCGCCACAGCACCGCTGCATCGCATCGCACTGCTGCGGCTGGATACGCACCAGCATGTGCTGTCGTGGGTGTTCCACCATGCCATTGCCGACACCTGGGCGCTCATCATCGTGATGCGTGAATTGCTCGAGTCCTGCGCGGCGTTGGCCCAGGGGAAACAGCCCGACTTGCCGCCACTCAGGGTTCAATATGTTGACTACGCCGCCTGGCAGCGCAGCGCGCCGGCGGTCGCAAGCCGACGCACGCAGACGGCGTATTGGCTGGAGCAACTGCGGGATCTTCAGCCTTTGAGCCTTCCGGCCGACCGCGCTCCGCCGAAGGTTCCGTCCTTTCGCGGCCACAAGGTCTCCGCCGAGTTGACACCCAGCATCAGGGCGCAGGTGGGGCAACGTGGCGCCGCCTGGGGCGTCACACCGTTCATGCTTTACCTGGCGGTGTTCGATCTCCTGCTGTCCCGCATCTCCGGTGCGACCGACATCGCCGTCGGCAGCCCGATCGCCAATCGGCACCATCTCGCCACCGAAACCCTGGTCGGCACACTGGTCAACACCCTGGTGATGCGCGCCGATCTATCCGGCAACCCCAGTTTTCGAGAGCTTGTCGCGCGCGTGCGAGCAACCGCCCTGGACGCCTACGCACACCAGGACATGCCCTACGACGAGTTGGTGGAAAGCCTGGCCAGCGATCGTGCCGGCCATCCCATCGGGCTGGTGCGGGTGTTATTCAATCTGCGCAATGCGCCGCTGGGCCGATTCGCCGCGGTGGACTTCGACTACGAAGACTTCGATTTCGAGCGCATCGCCGCGCAGTTCGACCTCTCCATCCACGTCGACACCGAATTCACCCATCGCATCCACCTCGACTATTCAACCGACCTCTACACCCGCGCCACGGCCGAGCGCCTGCTCGACTGCTATCTGCACGTTCTCGATCAGGCGCTGGCCAGGCCCGAGCTTCCGCTCTGCGCGTTCGCGCTGCCCACGGCGGGGCACATGGGCTTGCTGCGCGACGTCTGGAATGCCACGCAAGTGCCGCTGCCACCGCAGCGTCTGGTGCACCGGCATGTGCAGAGCGGCCTGCTTGCCGCACCGCAACGCGAGGCCGTGTTCACCGCCGACGCCCGGCCCAGCCACTCTGCCGAACTCCACACCCAAGCTCTTGGCGTTGCGCGACTGCTGCGCCAGCGCGGCATTGGCCGCGGCCAGCGCGTGGGCTTGAGCCTGCCGCGCGGCGCCCACCTGTTGCCAGCGCTGCTCGGCGTGCTGCACGCGGGTGCCTGTTATGTGCCTCTCGATCCCGCCTATCCGCCGCAGCGCCTGCGCGACATGGCGCAGGACGCAGATCTGTGCGTCATCCTGACCCACCGGTCTCTGCAAACCTTGTTCGCCGGCTGTGATGTGCCCCTGCTGGCGCTGGATGCGCCAGGTTTCTGGGACAGTCTGGACGGCTTGCCGCTGCCACCCGATGCGCCAAGCGACGCCCGCCCCGATGATCCGGCTTACATGATCTACACCTCCGGCTCCACCGGGCGGCCGAAGGGGGTGTTGGTGCCGCATCGCGCCGTGGTCAATTTTCTCGCCAGCATGGCTCAGGCGCCGGGCTTGGGTCCGAGCGACAAGCTGCTGGCGGTCACCACCTTGTCCTTCGACATCGCGGTGCTGGAACTGCTCCTGCCCTTGGCCGTGGGCGCGCAGGTGGTGATTGCCGATGCCGACACGGCGCGCGACCCTGACGCCCTGCGCGCGCTGCTGGAACGCAGCGGCTGCAACGTGATGCAGGCCACACCCTCAACCTGGCGAATGCTGCTGGATGCGGGCTGGAACGCGCCCCCGGGCTTTCGCGCCCTGGTGGGTGGCGAGGCCTTGCCACCGGATCTGGCTGCGCGCTTGCTTGGCTGCTGTGGCGAAGTCTGGAATCTGTACGGCCCCACCGAAACCACGGTGTGGTCGACGATCTGGAAGGTGGAGACCCCGCACGCCGGCGTGTGCATCGGCCGCCCCATCGCCAACACCCAGATTTGGGTGCTGGATGTGCACGGCCAGTGCTGCCCGATTGGTGTGCCGGGTGAAATCCACATTGGCGGCGCCGGGGTGACACTGGGTTACTGGCGCCGCCCGGAACTCACTGCCGAGCGCTTGATCGCCGATGCGTTCGGCCAGAACCCGGAGGCCCGCCTCTACAAAACCGGCGATCTCGGGCGCTGGCGCCACGATGGTCAGCTGGAACACCTGGGCCGGCTGGATCATCAAGTGAAGCTGCGCGGCTTTCGCATCGAACTGGGGGAGATCGAAGCGGCCTTGCTGGCGCTGCCACAAGTGGCCGATGCGGTGGTCTCCACACACGCCCCAAGCGCGCAAGACGTGCGGCTGGTGGCCTATGTGGTCACCGCCGTGAGCCAGGCGCTGCAGGTTTCCGCCCTGCGCGAAGCCTTGCGCGAGCGCCTGCCCGACCACATGCTGCCGCAGCACATCGTCGTGCTGCCGGCCTTGCCGCGTCTGCCCAACGGCAAAATCAACCGTGGCGCTTTACCGCCACCGACCACCGACCGTTCCCAGGCTCACCATCGCCCGCGCACGCAGGCTGCCCCCAGCAGTGCAGCCGAAAAAGCCATTGCAGCGGTCTGGAACGAACTGCTGGGCACGGAGCAGATCGCCGTCACCGACAATTTTTTCGATCTCGGTGGCCATTCGCTGCTGGCCATGCGGGCCATCACCACGCTCGAACAGCGCCATGGGGTACGCATTCAGCCGCGCCGCATGGTGCTGGAAACACTCGGCCAGCTCGCCAACGGCATGGCACTGAAGCGTTAAGGCCGCACTGCATGCCGCAGCAAGCAGCGCCGGCTGCCGTCACGCCCAGTGCCCGTCTCAGGCCTGCGCATCCTCCGCTTCACGTTTGCGCGGCTTGGGATCGGGCTCGGAGATGTCGAGCGCGACCTTGCCGTGCTCATCGATATCCACCGTCACCCGGCCTCCGTCCACCAGTCTGCCGAACAGCAGCTCGTCGGCCAGGGCGCGGCGAATGGTGTCCTGGATCAGGCGCTGCATCGGGCGCGCGCCCATCAGCGGGTCGAACCCATCCGCGGCGAGATGTTTGCGCAAGGCATCGGTGAAGGTGGCTTCGACGCGCTTCTCGGTGAGTTGCGTCTCGAGCTGCAGCAGAAACTTGTCGACCACGCGCAGGATGATGGCTTCGTCGAGCGCACGGAAGTTGATGATGGCGTCGAGCCGGTTGCGGAACTCGGGCGAGAACATGCGCTTGATGTCGACCATCTCGTCGCCACGCTCGCGCCTGGAGGTGAAGCCCATGGTGCTTTTCTGCATGGCTTCGGCGCCCGCATTGGTGGTCATGATCACAATGACGTTGCGGAAATCGGCCTTGCGTCCGTTGTTGTCGGTCAGCGTGCCGTTGTCCATCACTTGCAGCAACACGTTGTAGACATCCGGATGGGCCTTCTCGATCTCGTCGAGCAGCAACACCGCGTGCGGCCGCTTGGAAATGGCCTCGGTCAGCAGACCGCCCTGGTCGAAGCCGACGTAGCCCGGCGGCGCTCCGATCAGGCGTGAAACGGTGTGCCGCTCCATGTACTCGGACATGTCGAAGCGCACCAACTCGATGCCCAGCACGAAGGCCAGCTGCTTCGCCACCTCGGTCTTGCCCACGCCAGTTGGACCGCTGAAGAGGAATGCGCCGATGGGCTTCTCCGGCCGACCGAGTCCGGATCGCGCCATTTTGATGGCAGCGGCCAGGGCATTGATGGACTCGTCCTGACCGAACACCACGTTCTTCAAGTCGCGCTCCAGATTGCGCAGCTTGGAGCGGTCGTCCGTGGTGACGCTGTGCACCGGCACCCGAGCAATTTTGGACACGATGTCCTCGATCTCGGTTTTACCGATGGTCTTTTTCTGTTTGCTCTTGGGCAGGATGCGTTGTGCCGCGCCGGCTTCGTCGATCACGTCGATGGCCTTGTCGGGCAGATGCCGGTCGTTGATGTACTTGGCAGAGAGTTCAGCGGCCGCCGCCAGTGCGCCTGCGCCATACTTCACGCCATGGTGCTCCTCGAAGCGCGACTTGAGGCCCTTGAGAATCTCCACGGTTTGCTCGATGCTGGGCTCAACCACGTCGATTTTCTGGAAGCGGCGCGAAAGAGCTGCATCTTTCTCGAAAATACCGCGGTATTCGTTGAACGTCGTTGCGCCGATGCAGCGCAACTGGCCGGAGGTCAGCGCCGGCTTGAGCAGGTTGGAGGCGTCCAGCGTTCCGCCCGAGGCCGCGCCCGCGCCGATGAGGGTGTGGATTTCGTCGATGAACAGAATGGAATGCGGCATTTCCTTGATCTGCTTGATCACCGCCTTGATGCGCTGCTCGAAGTCGCCACGGTACTTGGTGCCCGCGAGCAAGGCGCCCATGTCCAGCGAAAACACCACGCCCTGTTCCAGCACCGCCGGAACCTGGCCCTGCACGATACGCCAGGCCAAACCTTCAGCAATGGCGGTTTTACCCACCCCGGCCTCACCCACCAGCAAGGGATTGTTCTTGCGTCGGCGGCAAAGCACCTGAATGACCCGCTCGACTTCAGCCTCGCGACCGATCAGAGGGTCGATCCTGCCTTCGCGGGCCAGCTGGTTGAGGTTCTGGGTGAACTGATCAAGCGGTGTCTCCTTGGCTTCCTTCTCTTCATCATCCGTAGGGCCGCCGCCTGCGGGCTTGGCGGGCTCCACCGGGTCGGTCTTGCGAATGCCATGCGACAGAAAATTCACCACGTCCAGGCGTGTCACGCCCTGTTGGTGAAGGTAGTAAACGGCGTGTGAATCTTTTTCGCTGAAGATGGCCACCAGAACATTGGCGCCGGTGACCTCCTTCTTGCCGTTGCTGGACGACTGCACGTGCATGATGGCGCGTTGAATGACGCGCTGGAAGCCCAGCGTGGGTTGCGTATCCACATCGTCCGAACCCGGCACCACCGGGGTGTTTTCCTTGACAAAGGCTGCCAGGCTCTTGCGCAAATCATCGAGATTGGCCGAGCAGGCACGCAGCACTTCGGCGGCCGACGGATTGTCCAGAAGCGCCAACAACAGATGCTCCACGGTGATGAACTCGTGCCGCTGCTGACGCGCCTCGACAAAGGCCATATGCAAACTGACTTCCAGTTCCTGGGCAATCATGACACTCTCCTAAATGGCCTCCATCACACACTGCAGGGGATGCCCTGCCTGACGCGCCGCCGCCATCACCTGCTCAACCTTGGTCGCGGCCACATCTTTCGCAAAAACGCCGCAAACGGCCCGACCATGCTGGTGGACTTTAAGCATGATTTGCGTTGCTGTTTCACGGTCTTTGCTGAAAAACTGCTGAATCACAAACACCACAAATTCCATTGGTGTGAAATCGTCGTTCAACATCACCACCTGATACAGGGGCGGGGGCTTGAGTTGCTGCTCCTGGCGCTCGACAACAGCCGCAGAACCAGGGTCGGAACCAGAGATTTTGCGCGGTTTGGACATGCTCGAATTTTAGATTGACCAACATGCGTCTGCTCGCCTAGGGCCACACCCCATTGTTCACCAAGTGACGGGGCTGATGGACGTCCATCCCTGACACGAAGCGCTGTGTTGCGCGTGCGCAGCATCGTCTCACAACGGGTGCGTGTTTTTTTCCGCGTGCACACCAACATACCTGTCGAGACCATCACCGGAGCCTTGCCAATGCCGCGACTGCACTCGGGCCACTCGCGCCACTCGGGCCACTCCAGCACCTGCAGAACGTGGCGAAGCGCTTGCGATTGCTTGCTTCAGAGGGCAAGGGAAAACACCAAGCGTCCGCATCTTGACCAAAGGGATCGGGCTGATAACAATTGTGCATCATTAGATCAATTGTTCAGTGGCGACACCCAATGGATTTCGAGCAAAGTCTCTCAATACGCGCCGCATGGCTGGCATATGTCGGTGGGCACACGCAAGAGCAAATCGCTGAGCGCCTCGGCGTTTCCCGCATCAAAGCGCAGCGACTGATTGCTTCGGCCACGCAAAGTGGGTTGATCAAGTTCTTTGTCGAAGGCGTCCCGGCGGAGTGCATGGCACTCGAGGACCAACTGATGCGCGCCTTCAACCTGAAGCGCTGTGTGGTTGTTCCAGCCACGCAGGACGATCTTGAAAATGCAGAAAGTGCAATCCCTGCCCTGGCAGTGGCCGCTGCGCGTCATCTGACGCGCGTGCTCGATACGGGCGATGTGCGCACCATCGGAGTCGGCCACGGTCGCACCCTTGCCGCAATGGTGGAAAGACTGCCCGCCTCGAGCCGTCCAGATATCCGGTTTGTCTCCTTGTTGGGAAGCTTGACGCGTCGCTCGTCCGCCAACCCGTTCGATGTGATCGCCAAACTGGCCGAGCGCACCAGTGGCGAGTGCTACTTCATGCCTGTGCCATTCTTGGCCGACAGTCATGCCGACGCTCAGGTGCTGCGTGCACAGCGCGGGGTGCAGCATGTCCTGGAACTGGTACGCCAGTGTCAGCTGTGTGTGGTCGGGATCGGCGAGTTGGGTCCAGACACTCAGCTCCAGCGCACCCATTCGGTCACACCCTCGGAACTGGCGGCTCTGCGCCGCGCAGGAGCTGTCGGAGAACTCGCTGGCTGCTTCGTCGCGTCAGACGGTAAGCCGGTGAAATGCGAGATGAACGAGCGTGCGGTTGGCGCGTCGCTTGACGATCTTCGCGGGAGAAACGTGCTCGCGGTGGCGGGCGGTACTTACAAGGCCATGGCAATCAGAGCGGTGTTGAAGACTGGACTGATCAGTGAACTGATCATCGACGAGACAACCGCACAGAAATGCTTGCACGATCAATCTGATCGCAGCCGTGAAGCCCTCGCGCCCTTGAAATCAACCAACGCGATTTGAAGGATCCGCACCATGAGCAGGCCGGTTGAAATCGCAAAGAGCAATTCGCGTCTGTCTGTCTACTGGTGGCCGGCAGCTGTGTTACTTGCGCTGGTTGCGATGGCGCTCGATACCAAAGTTGTCGATATCGGGACCAAGCAGGACATTCAGACCGATGTCTTTTCGGCCCATGCCTACGGCAAGAAGGAGTTTCCGCGAATTCAGGCGGAAATCGAAAAGACTGCTGTCGACGCCAAGGTCTTGGCAACCGCCATCGCCCAAGACAAAGCTGCAGCAGGCAAGAAGTACGGCAAGCCAGGCAGCGTCGGGCCCATCTTTCCGGTGAAGTTCAGCGGAACGGTCGAAAAGGGCCGCAATGGCATCTTCACAGTCGCGGCAGACGGGATCCCTGAAGACTTGACCATTCGTGTCCAGATGGGGCCAGCGATCAACGGAACGGATGTCCGAGATGCCACCGGAACAGTTTCCTTCGGCCAGTTCATCAACCAAATCGACTATCAGAACGCAGGCGCAGCGCTGAACGACGAGGTCAAGTCGCATGTGCTCATCGGCATCGACCGCGACAAGCTTGAAGGCAAGAAAATTGAAGTCGTTGGTGTATTCCAACTCATCAACCCTGCCAACTGGCTTGTCACGCCGGTTTGGCTGAGATTGCAATGAGCGCTACTCCTCTATTGCGACGCGACAGCGGCGAAATCGTGCTGTCGGCAATCAACATCGCCAAGTCGTATGGCAATGTCCATGCGTTGAAGGGCGTCAACTTCGAAATCCATCGCGGTCAGGTCACGACACTGTTCGGCGAAAACGGCGCGGGCAAATCGACACTGATGAAGATCCTTTCAGGTGTCGTCACGCCAACCTCTGGCGAGATCGTTCTTGACGGCGCAACCATCACCTTCGCGTCTGCCGCTGACGCTCGAGACCACGGCATCTCGATCATTCATCAGGAATTGTGCCTTGCCCCGAATCTCTCGGTCCGAGACAACGTGTTCATGGGCCGTGAGATTCGCCGCATCACTGGAGTTGATTTCGCGGAAGAGGCTGAGCGCACCCGTGCGCTGATGAACGAACTCGAAGAAGATATCGATCCGCTGACCCTGGTCGAAGAGCTTCGCCTGGGGCAGCAACAGATCGTCGAAATCGCACGCGCACTCTCGGTCAACAGTCGCATCCTGATCATGGACGAGCCGACTTCAGCGCTGTCGGCGTCGGAGGTCGAGGCGTTGTTCAAGGTCATTCGTGACCTCACGTCGCGTGGTGTGTCGATCGTCTACATCTCGCACCACCTCGAAGAAGCGCTGCAGATCACCGACCATGCCGTGGTGCTGCGAGATGGCACGATGACGGCAAAAGCGCCGCGCAAGGACATCGACCTTGAATGGATTGTGCGCAATATGGTTGGCGAGAACTTCGACCTCGGCAGCCCGCCAACCGGCTACAACTTTGGCGACGTCGCACTCTCGATCGAGAAGGCACTCGTCACTGAAGTTTCCGGCGCCGATGTTGTCGACCATCTGTCGCTTGACGTGCGATCAGGTGAGATCGTTTGCATCTATGGACTGATGGGCGCTGGACGAACCGAATTGCTCGAGGCTGTGGCCGGGCGAGTCGCACTCGACGGCGGACGTGTGCTGCTCGAAGGTCGTGACATGTCGCAAATGTCGATTGCCGAGCGGATTGCCAGCGGACTCGTGCTGGTTCCCGAGGACCGCCAACGCGACGGCTTGGTGCAATCCATGACGGTCGGCCAGAATCTGTCGCTCGCCAGTATCGGCGCATTCGTGAAGGGTCTATTTACTTCGAGCGGTCGGGAGCAATCGCTGGTCGCCGAGTCGATCCGACGAGTCACCATCAAGACCAGCGGCGGGCAAGCCGCAATCGGCTCTTTGTCGGGTGGCAACCAACAGAAGGTTGTCATTGGCAAGATGCTTGCAACGCAACCGAAAGTCCTGCTGCTGGACGAGCCGAGTCGCGGCATCGATATCGGCGCCAAAGCAGAGGTATTCCGTCTGTTGGCCGAGCGGGCACGGCAAGGACTTGCTGTCGTCTTTTCCACCTCGGAGGTCGGTGAGTGTTTGAGCGTTGCGCATCGAATTATCGTGATGCGCCGAGGTCGGATTTCGGCTCAGTTCGGTGTCGATGCCTCAAAAGAAAAAATCATGGCAGCCTCAGGCGAAGCCATGATCGGATGAATTCACCCGTCTGGAGCGCCTAAATGACCCAAGCAAGCCAAGTTGCCAAAAGCAGACCCGGCACCAACGGTGGCTTCGACATCGTGCGACTGCTCCTCGAGGGGCGTGCATTTTTCGCATTGATCGCAATCATCGCCGTGTTCTCGCTGCTGTCGCCCTTCTATTTTGCGACCAACAATTTCCTGATCATGGCATCGCATGTGGCCATCTACGGGTTGTTGGCGATCGGCATGATGATCGTGATCCTGACAGGCGGAATCGATCTCTCGGTGGGTTCGACGCTAGGCCTTTGCGGAGTGGTGGCTGGGTATCTCATGCAGGGCGTAACGCTCAGTGGCATCGGCGTGGTGCTCTTCCCGCCCGTGTGGGTCGTCATCATCCTGACGTGCGCGCTCGGCGCGTTCATTGGCGCAGTCAACGGCATGCTCATCGCCTACTTCAAAGTGCCCGCATTTGTCGCCACTCTGGGTGTGCTCTACGTCGCACGCGGAGTTGCCCTGCTGATTACCAACGGCCTGACGTTCAATGATCTCGGCGGTCGGCCCGATCTTGGCAATACAGGCTTTAATTGGCTCGGATTCAACCGGCTGTTTGACGTGCCCATCGGGGTGCTGATCCTGGTGGTCGTGGCGATCGTCGCGAGCGTTCTCCTGAACCGAACAGCGTTCGGCCGTTGGGTTTATTCAACCGGAGGCAACGCACGCGCTGCAGAACTCTCCGGTGTGCCAGTGAAATTCACAACGGTCGTCGTCTACATCTTGTCGGGCATCTGCGCTGGGATTGCGGGGTTGGTCTTGTCGTCACAACTCACATCAGCCGGGCCCACTGCTGGCACGTCTTACGAACTGACCGCGATCGCGGCAGTAGTGGTCGGAGGTGCAGCGCTGACAGGCGGCCGAGGTAACGTGCGTGGCACCCTGACGGGCGCATTCGTCATCGGCTTCCTGTCCGACGGACTCGTGATCATTGGCGTGTCCTCGTACTGGCAGACCGTCTTCACTGGCGCCGTGATCGTGCTTGCGGTGCTCCTGAATTCCATCCAGTACGACCGCCGGCCCAAGCGTCTCAAAACCGGCGTCGACGCACGCATCTCTCCTCAGACCGGAGCCAAACCGTAAGGCACAGTCCCGCCTGATGAAAGCCACCGCCGATCGATCGGCATTCATTCAAATGCAACCCAGGAGACAAATGACATGACAACTACCCGACGCGAACTGATCGCTGCACTCTTGCTCACCCCGCTGATGGCCAACTCCGCATGGGCGCAAGGCAAAGGGCTGATCACGATCATCGTGAACGACCCGGCGAATCCCTATTGGTTGACCGAGGGCGCTGTGGCCAAAGCCACCGCTCAAAAGTTGGGCTACACGGCAGTCGTCGCCGCCCATAAAGGTGACACCAACATTGAGAGCCATCTGATTGACACGGCGATCATCAATAAGTCGGTCGCCATCATCCTTGACCCGGCGAATGCGAGCGGTTCGATCGGCGCTGTGCAGAAGGCTGTCAATGCCAAGATTCCTGTGATTTTGGTCAATGCCGAAATCAACAAGGAAGGCCTGGCAAAGGCGCAACTTGTGTCAAACAACGCGCAGGGCGCTGCACTCGGGGCGCAGCAGTGGGTCCAGGATATGGACGACAAAGGAAAGTACGTCGAACTGGTGGGCGCGCCGTCCGACAACAACGCCGCGACGCGCTCGAACGGCTACAAGACGGTGCTGAGTCAGTACCCGAACTTGGTCAAGGTTGGCTCTGAGGTCGCCAACTGGGATCGAACGCAAGGTTACAACAAGATGCAGTCCATGATGCAGGCAAACCCCGACATCAAGGGCGTCATCAGCGGCAACGACGAGATGGCGCTCGGTGCAATAGCTGCACTCAAGGAAGCGGGCAAATTGAAGGGCACAGTCGTTGGTGGATTCGACGGTTCTCC
Organism: Pseudomonadota bacterium; assembly: GCA_021846025.1. Classification (GTDB taxonomy): domain Bacteria; phylum Pseudomonadota; class Gammaproteobacteria; order Burkholderiales; family Burkholderiaceae_C; genus Thiomonas_A. The sequence continues at coordinate 5,372 of JAJZDV010000061.1, read as the reverse complement.
CGATGCGATCGCCTCCATCAAGGCTGACGAGTTGGCCTACACAGTGCTGCAACCAGTGGCTGTTTTCGCGGCTGATGCTGTGCGGCAAGCTGATTCATTCATTCGCACCGGCAAGACTGGTGCGAAGACCGAAAAACAGCTGTTCGATTGCATATTGATCACCAAGAGCAACGTGGCCAAGTACTCGGCCCCATTCGTGCTGGACAAGTGAGCCAAAAACGGATGCCGGGAGTTGGACTCCAGTTCCCGGCGGCACCGACGGCAAATCCGGCTTTAAACATGGAAAGCAAATGAAGATCGCCATTGCTGGGGACGCCGTCGGAGCCCCCCTTGCCAAGATTCTCGCAGCGCACCTGGCTCAAAGAGAAGGACTTGAAGTGGCACACATCAGCCTGCCTGCGGAAGAAACCGAATTTTTTTATGCTGATCTGTCGGACCAAGTCTGCCAGGGGATCCTTACTGGCCTCTATGACCGGGCAATTTTGGTGTGCGGGACCGGCATTGGTGTTTGCTTGTCTGCCAATAAAGTTCCCGGCATCCGAGCTGCGCAGGCCCACGATACATACTCTGCTGAACGCGCCGCCGTCTCAAACAACGCGCAAGTCATCACGATGGGGGCGCGAGTGATCGGGCCAGAATTAGCCAAATCTATCGCAGAGGCCTACCTAGACTCCAACTTCGATCCCAAAGGAAAATCAGCAAGCAACGTCCGGGCAATCGATGCGCTGGATGCCAAGTACCACGCCAAATCTTGATCGAGATCGACTCTTGATCAGCGTCAGACGAAGACAGATGGAACGCGATCTCATCATCGGTGTCGATGCCGGCACTTCCGTCATCAAGGCAGTGGCATTCAACCTGTGCGGCCGTCAGGTCGCAATGGCGAGCACACCGAATCGCGTGCTATTGGGGCCTGACGGCGCAGCCGAGCAAGACATGGACGGCACCTGGGCTGACACCGCTGGAACCTTGCGGGCGCTGGCTGAGCGGCTTCCCGATCTGGCCTCGCGTGCGGTGGCTCTGGTAGCGACTGGTCAGGGCGACGGCACCTGGCTGATCGATGCCGTTGGGCGTCCGGTCGGTCCCGCGATGCTCTGGCTGGATGCACGCGCAGGTCACGAGGTGCAGGCACTACGCTCGCGGCCAGCCTCGCAAATCATCGCCGCGCGCACAGGCAACGCGCTGACTCCATCAATGCAAAGTGGCCAGTTGCTCTGGCTACTGTGCCATCAGCCTGAGCGACTGGCGCGCGCGGAATCAGCAATGCACTGCAAGGATTGGCTTTACTTTAAGGCCACCGGAGTTCGCGCGACCAGTCCATGCGAGGGGGTCTATACCTTCGGCAATTTCCGGAGCTTGGCATACGACGACGAGACTCTGGCTCAACTCGGGTTGACCTCGCTGAAGCGCCTGCTACCCCCGATCGTGGACGGCACTCGGCAGCATGCACCTTTAAGCCGCACAGCCGCCGCAGAGACCGGCCTACTTGAGGGTCTGCCGGTAGTGCTGCCGCTGATGGATGTGCCACTGTGCGTACTCGGCGCCGGCGGCATCGACTTCGACTCACACGGAACGCTCAGGCGTATCGGTTGCTCGGTGCTGGGCAGCACAGGGATGCACGGCTGGGTCACCGACGACCTGGAGGCAATCATGCCGAGTGCAGAGGCCGGATACACCATCGCAATGCCTCTGCTTGGACTGCGCGTCAGGCTGGTCTCGCACATGGCAGCGACCTTGAATATCGACTGGTTGATAAACCTGCTTGGCAGTGCCGCCGAGCTTGCCGGAGGCATAGCGCTGCCCCGCGCCCGGATGCTCGAGCGGCTTGACACTCTGGCGCTCAATTCGACAGCAGGCCAAGCCATCTACCACCCGTATATCGCCGAAAGCGGTGAACGCGGTCCGTTTGTTGACGCCACGGCACGCGCCCAGCTCAGTGGCTTCAGCACAACTCTGGGTGTCGCGGGTCTGGCAAGAGCCGTTTACGAGGGCATTGCACTGGCGACACGCGACTGCTACTGGGCGCTGGGCTCACTCCCTGACGAGATCCGATTATCAGGCGGTGCCGCGCGCAGCCCGGCATTGCGTCAATTGATCGCGTCGGTCACCAGTCGCCCAGTGCGTGTGTCCAACCGCGATGAGTGTGGCGCCACAGGCGCGGCCATGACCGCAGCAATTTCAATAGGTTGCTACCCCAGCGTGCGCGAAATGCTGCCGCAGTGGGTCGATGCTTACCTCGATGAACGCGTCACCTTGCCGAATCCTCACGAAACTGCGTTCTATGACCAGATCTACCAGCAGTATTGCGAGATGTCGCTTCGATCTCGAGCGCCATGGCGCGCTTTGGCCAGGAGCCGGCGCGCGCACCTCGATGCTGTTGACCAAGAAATCCAATGAACGATTTTGTGCAGCCTTCTGCCTTATCGCTGGTTCTCGCGCAAGCGGACGCGACTTGGCTCAATCCCACCCAGCGTGGCCTCGACTTGGCCGAGGCCACGCGCAACACCGCTGATGTGCTGGTGATCGGCGCCGGCGTGACAGGCGCAGGTGCCGCACTCGATGCTGCCGCGCGTGGACTATCCGTCGTGCTGGTCGACGCTGGCGACATTGCCATCGGAACCTCATCGCGATCGGGTAAGACCTTCCATGGCGGTCTGCGCTACCTCGAACAACTCAACTTCAAACTCGTCGCTCACGCCATAGAGGAGCGTGACCTCATGGTCAAGATTCTGTGCCCGCACATCGCCCGACCGGAGTCATTCCTCTACCCGCTCACGCACACTTGGTGGGAGCGGCCCTACGTCGGTGCAGGCGTGCTGTTGTACGACATTTTCGGGCTCAAAGGTGGCGCCGTCCCGCGGCAGCGTCATTTCAGCCGTGCGGCCTTGAAACGGCATGTTCCATCAATCGACACGGGTCGCGTTGTCGGTGGCATTCAGTACTACGACGCACTGATGGACGACGCGCGTCATACCCTCGCCGTCGTGCGCACCGCAGCAGGTCGTGGCGCCAAGGTGATCACCCGAGCACCGCTAGTCGATTTCATCAAGGACGGTGAACGTGTCGTAGGCATCGTGGTGGAAGACAACTTCACCGGCCAGCGACATCGGCTGGCTGCGCGTGCGGTCATCAGCGCAACCGGCGTCTGGGCCGACAAGATTCAACAACTGGCAGGCGCCAACACCTTCGCGGTGCAGCCCGCCAAGGGCGTGCACATCTTGCTCCGGTCAGAAGCGCTGCAGTCCGACACTGGCATCCTTGCCCGTGCAACCGACTCCGTCATCATCGCGCGACGGTGGTATGGCTACTGGCTGGTTGGCACCACCGATACCCCGTGGAGCGGCAATAAATCAGCGCCTGTTGCGGAAGCTGCTGATATCGACTACCTGCTCGACAACCTCAATGTCTATCTCGAACGCAAAGTCAGCCGTGCCGACGTGCTCGGCACGTTCGCAGGGTTGCGCCCATTGCTGAAATCAGTTGGAGCAGTCGACTCGACCTCGTCGCTGTTGCGGGACCACGCAGTGATCGAAGGACCGCTTGGTCTCACCACCATTGTCGGCGGCAAGTACACCACATATCGTCGCATGGCTGCCGATGCTGTCGATGCTGCCGTGCGCCCCCTCGGTGTGACGACTCCATCAACGACCGCCACACTCCCTTTAATTGGAGCCGTGAATTGGTCTGCAGTTCGCGATAGCGCCAGCGAACTTGCTCGTCGCTTCGGCATGAGCGTCGCCGACGCAGGCCGCATGCTGCAGCGGCATGGAGACCGTGTATGCAGCTTGTCTGCTCTGGTCCAGGCCGACCCCACACTTGGTGTGCCGGTTCCAGGCGCACCGCAATACCTCGTTGCGGAACTCGTACACGCAGTCGTCGCCGAGGGCGCACAGACCCTGACCGACGTGATGACCCGGCGTACGCATCTGTCGATCGAACTTGCCGACGGCGCACGAGCACTAGCCCCCTTCGTTGCAAATCACATTGCGCCATACCTGGGCTGGTCAGGCGGCGAAACAGATCGGCAGATCGCGGCGTATGGCGAATTCATCGCCGCCGAACGTGCGGCACTGCAACGCTCGAGTGCCGAGCTAACGTCTTCATGGTCGATCGTAGCCACCCCTCGCGCATGAAGTAATCCATCAGCCCGAGCCAGTTTGAAGGGTTCCGGCACTTGTCAAACGAGCCGCTCATGAGCAATAACCGTGTGATCAATAACCCCGATCTTGTCGTCGACGACATGCTTGCGGGCTGGTTGCTTGCCCACGTCGATCATGTAGCCGCGTCAACCAGCAACCCGCGCGTCGTCAAGCGCACACGATGTCCCGAACGCGGCAAGGTCGGAGTTGTATCCGGTGGCGGCTCGGGGCACGAGCCTGCCTTTGTCGGCTACGTGGGTGACGGCATGGTCGATGCCGTCGCGGTCGGTGAAATCTTCTCATCGCCGACAGCCAAGAGCTTTCTTGATGCGATTCGCACAGCGGATGGTGGAGCCGGCGTCGCTTGCCTCTACGGCAACTATGCTGGTGACAACATGAACGTCGGCATGGCTCGCAAGATGGCGGAACGCGAGGGTATCCTCGTCAAGACCGTGGTCGCGAATGACGACGTGCCGTCTGCCGCGAAGGGCCACGAGACGAATCGCCGCGGCGTTGCCGGCGAGATCTTCATGTGGAAAGTGGGTGCAGCCAAAGCCGCGCTCGGTGCCTCGCTAGACGAGGTAATCGCGGCAGCGCAGAAAGCGGTCACGAACACGCGCAGCATCGGCGTGGGCTTGTCGTCCTGCGTGATTCCAGCGGTCGGCAAGGCGAATTTTCACATCGCACACGGCACGATGGAAGTGGGCATCGGCCACCACGGTGAACCCGGCATAGATGTGCGCACAACTGTCGGGGCCGCCGAAATGGCCGAAATGATGCTGAATGTCGTGTTACCCGATCTGCCGTTCGTGGGAGGAGACCGGGTCGCAGTGCTGGTCTCAGGCCTCGGTGCGACGCCGATGATGGAGCAGTACATCCTCTACGGCGAGATCGTCAAACGCCTGCAGGCACAGGGAATCACGGTCGCTTTCAACCGAGTCGGCAATCTGTTCACTTCGCTCGAGATGATGGGCGTGACACTGACGGTGATGAAGCTCGACGAAGAACTCGAGATTTGTCTGACCTACCCTTGCCAGAGCATGGGCCTGACCGTCGCGGGCGACGCTCCAAACGCACTCACTTACGGCGGCAGCGCGACCATTGGCGAAACGACGACAAATTTGACTGCTCCCGAGACAACGTGCCTCGTCGCCGCGCGCGCTGTCAGCGGTGCAACTCTTGTGCTTGCCGAATCAAGCGTCGTGGTTCGGGATCTGATCGACGCCATCGTCG
>JAJZDV010000200.1 GCA_021846025.1 Pseudomonadota bacterium | reverse complement strand
ATTGGCCGCTTGCACATACTTCGGCATCCAATCGTCGCCGAGGATGTGGCGGGCCAGCTCGATGACGATGTAGTCGGCCTCCAGCAGGCCGCTCTGCAGGTCGTTCCTGTAGCGCGACAGGCCTTGCAGGCAGCTCGGGCAGGAGGTGAGGATCTTGATGTCGCCGCTGTGGCCCTGCGCGCGCAGCGCGGCCTCGTCGGCGCGCAGTTCCTCTTCCTTGCGGAAGCGCACCTGGGTGGCGATGTCGGGACGGCTCACGCCCAGGGTGCCGCTTTCGCCGCAGCAGCGCTCGCTCTTGCGCACGCCGTCGCCCAGCAGGGCTTTGACCGTTTTCAGCGGCTCCTGCTGCTTCATCGGGCTGTGGCAGGGGTCGTGGTAGAGGTAGGCGGTGCCGGTGTTGGGCAGGGTCACGCCCTTTTCGAGCAGGAATTCGTGGATGTCGACGATGCGGCAGCCGGGGAAGATCTTGTCGAAGTCGTAGCCCTGCAACTGATCGAAGCAGGTGCCGCAGCTCACCACCACGGTCTTGATGTCGAGGTAGTTGAGCGTGTTGGCGACGCGGTGGAACAGCACCCGGTTGTCGGTGATGATGGCTTCGGCCTTGTCGAACTGCCCGGCGCCGCGCTGCGGGTAGCCGCAGCACAGATAGCCCGGCGGCAGCACGGTCTGCACCCCGACCTGCCAGAGCATGGCCTGGGTGGCCAGGCCGACCTGGGAAAACAGGCGCTCGGAGCCGCAGCCGGGGAAATAAAACACGGCTTCGCTGTCGACCGTGGTGGTGGCCGGGTTGCGGATGATGGGGACGAAATGCTTGTCCTCGATGTCGAGCAGGGCGCGCGCGGTTTTTTTCGGCAGGCCGCCGGGCATGGGCTTGTTGATGAAGTGAATGACCTGCTCGCGCAGCGGCGATGTCCCGGTGGTGGCGGGAGGCGCGGCCGTCTGCCGTTTCGCCGGGCCGCGCAGCAATTGCACCGCCGCGTTCTGGGCCTTGAAGCCCCATTGCATCAAACCGGTTCGCACCGTCTTGATGGTGCGCGGGTCGGTGGCGTTGAGGAAGAACATGGCGGCGCTGTTGCCGGGGTTGAAGCGTTTCTTGCCCATCTTGCGCAGCAGGTTGCGCATGTTCATCGACACGTCGCCGAAGTCGATGTCCACCGGGCAAGGCGACAGGCATTTGTGGCAGACGGTGCAATGGTCGGCCACATCCTCGAACTCTTCCCAGTGGTGGATGCTGATGCCGCGCCGGGTCTGCTCCTCGTACAGGAAAGCCTCGACCAGCAGCGAGGTGGCGAGAATCTTGTTGCGGGGCGAGTACAGCAGGTTGGCGCGCGGCACATGGGTGGCGCAGACCGGCTTGCACTTGCCGCAGCGCAGGCAGTCCTTGATGGAGTCGGAAATCGCGCCGATGTCGCTTTGCTGCATGATCAGCGACTCGTGCCCCATGAGCCCGAAGCTCGGGGTGTAGGCGTTGGTCAGGTCGGCGGGCAGCCTGGGGTCGTGCAGCAGCTTGCCTTTGTTGAACCGGCCTTCGGGGTCGACGCGCAGCTTGTAGTCGCGAAACGGAGCGATCTCGGCATCGGTCAGGAACTCCAGCTTGGTGATGCCGATGCCGTGCTCGCCGGAGATCACGCCGTCGAGCTGGCGCGCCAGCGCCATGATGCGCGCCACCGCAGCCTGCGCCGCCTGCAGCATGGCGTAATCGTCCGAGTTCACCGGGATGTTGGTGTGCACGTTGCCGTCGCCGGCATGCATGTGCAGCGCCACCCAGACGCGGCCCTTGAGCACACGCTTGTGGATGGCGTCGAGCTCGCGGCGCAGCGGCTCGAAGGCGCCACCGGCGAACAGCGCGTGCAGCGGCCGGCGGATGTCGGCCTTCCACGACACCCGCAGGCTGTGGTCCTGCAGCAGATGAAACAGCTGCGCCCGCGGCTGGCGGTGCAGCATCTGCATCGCCGCGGTTTCGACCGGGGCCAGCCCGAGTGCGGCGACATGCGACAGGGCCTGCGACAGCGGCGCATCCAGCGCCTGCAACAGGAAGCTCCAGCGCGCATGCACGCCGCCGAGCAGTTCCAGCGCCTGTTCGCGCAGGGCTTCCAGTTCGTCGGCCGCGACCGGGGCCTCGCCCTCGCCCAGCTCCTCGTTCCGCGCCAGCGGCAGGCGCCCGCGCAGGAAGCGGTCGAGTTCGGCGGCGAGTTGCAGTTTGTTCGTCAGCGAGAGCTCGATGTTGATGCGCTCGATGCCGTCGACATACTCGCCCATGCGCGGCAGCGGAATCACCACGTCTTCGTTGATCTTGAAGGCGTTGGTGTGGCGGGCGATGGCGGCGGTGCGCTTGCGGTCGAGCCAGAATTTCTTGCGCGCCTCGGCGCTGACGGCGACGAAGCCTTCGCCGACGCGGGCGTTGGCCATGCGCACCACCTCGGCCGTGGCGCGCGCCACGGCGGCATCGTCTTCGCCGACGATGTCGCCGAACAGCACCATTTTCGGGAAGGCGCCGCGCTTGCTCTTGGGCGCATAGCCCACGGCCCTGAGATAACGCTCGTCGAGATGCTCCAAACCGGCGAGGATGGCGCCGCCAGGGCGGTTCTCGAGGAAGTTCTTGATCTCGACGATGCTGGGAATGGCCTCGCGGGCCTGACCGAAGAACTCCAGGCAGAAGG
>JAJZDV010000060.1 GCA_021846025.1 Pseudomonadota bacterium | reverse complement strand
GAACTTGTCGACCCATGAGCAACACAGTTACATTTGACGCCACAACAAAGTCGTCCTTGTTTCCTGGCATCACTCCGTCCCGACGCGCACCGCATTCCAACCCACTGACCATCCCGCCATGCAACAAGACAAACCCAAGAAGATCCTCGTGGTCGACGACGATGCCCGCATACGCGACCTTCTGCGACGCTATCTGGCCCAGGAAAACTACGAGGTGTTCGTCGCCGAAGATGCCAAGGCGATGTCGCGGGTGATGGTCAAGGAACGCTTCGATCTCATCGTGCTCGACCTCATGCTGCCCGGCGAAGATGGCCTCACGGTCTGCAAGCGCATGCGCTCGTCGAAGGATTTCACCCCCATCATCATGCTGACCGCCAAAGGCGAAGACGTGGACCGCATCATCGGCCTCGAGGTTGGCGCCGACGACTACCTGCCCAAACCCTTCAACCCGCGCGAACTGCTTGCCCGCATCAGTGCGGTTCTGCGTCGCCAGCCCAACCCCGAATTGCCGGGCGCCCCGGCGCGCGACGACGAGACCGTGTTGTTCGGCCCGTTCAGCCTCGACCTCGCCCGGCGCGAACTCTCGCGCGAGGGCGAACTCATCAGCCTGACCACCGGTGAATTCGCCATGCTCAAGGCGCTGGTGCGCCACCCGCGACAGCCGCTGTCGCGTGACCGTCTGGCTGAGCTGGCCCGCGGCCGCGACTACGAAGCCTTCGACCGCAGCCTGGACGTCGCCATCTCGCGCCTGCGCAAGATCGTCGAGATCGACCCCGCTCATCCGCGCTACATCCAGACCGTGTGGGGCGTGGGCTATGTGTTCGTGCCTGACACCAAGGACGCCTGAACCGCGCCGGCCTCGCCGGACTGGCGCTGATCTCGCCGGCCTCCGGCAGGCTTCCTACGGAGTCCCATCGACGGCGCCTTGCGCGCTCGTACCCGACGCCTCGCGGCCACGCACATCGTCCCCATGAGCGCCGACGCACCCGCGCAGCCCCCCTCCCCACCGCTCGACCCTGGCCCCGCGCATCTGGCCAAATCCAGCCTGGCAAGACGCGTGTTCGGCGGGCTGTCCGGTCGTCTTTACTGGCGCACGTTTTTCCTCATCGTGCTGCTGGTTCTGGCCAGTCTGGCGGGATGGTTCCAGAGCTTTCGCGTGCTGCAGCTCGGGCCCCAGGTCGAACAGACCTCGCGCCAGATCACCAGCCTGATCGACCTCACCCGCATCGCCCTGGTGCATGCGGCACCCGAATACCGCACGGCCCTGCTTGACGAGTTGGTCAAGCGCGAGGACATCTACATCTACCCGCGCGAACCCAGCGACCAGTGGACGCCGATGGCGCACACGGATTTCACCCGTCGCCTGACAGCCTCGGTCGACCAGCGTCTGCACGAAAAACTGGATTTCGCCGACGTGGTGAATGGCCGCTCCGGACTATGGATCGGTTTTCGCATCGAGCGCAGCGACTATTGGCTGCTCCTCGATCGCTCGCGCATCGACCCCTCGCTGGGCGAGGCCTGGATCATCTGGGGTGTGCTGGCAACGTTGCTGGCGATGATCGGCGCGGCCATCATCGCGCGTTTCATCAATCGGCCGCTGCGCGACCTGAGCATCGCCACGGCCTTGGTGCGTGAAGGCGATTTTTCGCAGCAGCTCAACGAGACCTCGGGCACGCAGGAAATTCGTGAGGTCAACCGAGGCTTCAACCGCATGGCACGCGCGTTGCAGGAAATCGACCAAGACCGGGCCTTGATGCTGGCCGGCATTTCCCACGACATCCGCACTCCGCTTGCACGCTTGCGCCTCGAGGCCGAGTTAAGCGTACCCGACCCGCAGGCACGGCAGGACATCATTGCCGACATCGAGCAGGCGGACTCCATCATCAGCAAATTCATGGAGTACGCGCGAACCGCCAGCCCGATGCGCGAAAGCGTGGACCTGCCCGATCTGGTGACGAAAATCATGGCGGACTACAGCAAGGACACCGATTTGCGCATCCGCATGCCGCGCAACGCCGAGGCCCAGGCCCTCGCCGATCCGCTGGAATTGCAACGCATCGTCGTGAACCTGATCGAGAACGCAAGGCGTTACGGCCGTACACCCGGCAGCAACCGGGTGGAGCTGGACATCGGCATCAGCCAACGCGGCAACGAGGTCTGCCTGACGGTACGCGACCACGGCCCTGGCGTCACCGCCGAGCATCTACCCCTGCTCACCCGGCCGTTTTTCCGAGGCAACGAGGCGCGCACTGCAGCCAAAGGCACAGGATTGGGTTTAGCCATCGTCGATCGCACCATCGCGCGCATGGCGGGCCGGCTGGAGATCAGCAACGCCAAGGGCGGTGGCTTGATGTTGCGCATCTGGCTGCAACGCGACCCGGCCGATGTCCTGCCGCTGCCGCAGCTTTGATCCCCGCGCGGCCTTCTCGCCCCTGCCTGCAGCGCCATCAGCGGCACGATGGGCGGCACCGAGCCTGCCGGGCGCGTCGCCGGGCTGCTGCCTGGCGCGCCCGGGCACGTCGTGCATCCTTCGCGTCCACCGTCAGGGGCCGGGTGATGTCGATGCAATCCCCCGGCTGTGCCAAGGCGCCGGCAGGTATGAGCACACCGAAGACGGCCAGGCGCAGTTGGCCCCCTGGCTCGCGCCAACTGTTGTCAGGCAAGTCCAGACCGCTGCGGCTCACCGCATCATCCAGACTTGCGCCGGGGGCGAGCCGAACCGTGCGCATCTGGGCCGCGCCCGAAGCCGGGACCCAGCGGACCTCGACCTCGAACGACCCGGGGTCGACTGGGGCGAGCCGTTCAGCCATAAACCGTTTCGGCACGTTGCACGAAGGCGTCGACAAAGGTCTTGGCGATATGGCCGAACACCGGGCCAATCACGGCTTCCACCAGCCTGCTGGAGAAGTGATAGTGCAGCTCGAAGTCGATCTTGCAGGCCTTGTCGCCCTCCAGAGGGGAGAAATGCCAGTGGCCCTGCAAATCCGAAAACGGCCCATCCACCAGACGCAGATGAATCTCACGCCCGGGAACCTGGGTGTTCACGGTGGTGAAACTCTGCTTCACACCCTTGAAATCGATGCGAATGGTGGCGCGCATCTGCTCGGGGGAAACCTCGTGCACCTCCGTGCCACCGCACCAGGGGAGAAATTGCGGATAGGAGGCCACATCTGTCACCAGACCGTACATTTGGCTTGCGCTGTACCAGATCAGAACGGACTTGTGAACGACGGCCATGGCGGGAGTTCTTAAAATGATGCATTGTAAAAAAACGGCCGCGCGCCGCGACTACGCATCATGAGCATCGCCGAAAACCGGAAAGCGGCTTTCAACTATTTCCTCGAGGACCGCTTCGAGGCTGGCTTGGTGCTCGAAGGCTGGGAGGTGAAGGCCATTCGCGCCGGTCGCGCGCAGTTGCTCGACGGCTACGTGCTCATTCGTGACGGCGAAATGTTTCTGGTCGGCATGAACGTCACCCCCTTGCAGAGTGCCTCGACCCATGTGCATCCTGATGCCAGCCGCACGCGCAAGCTGCTGCTGCACAAAGACGAAATTCGTCGCCTCATCGGCAAGGTGGAACAGCGCGGCTACACCCTGGTGCCGCTGAACCTGCACTACAAGGACGCCCGCATCAAGCTCGACTTCGCTCTGGGCCGCGGCAAGAAACTGCACGACAAACGCGACACCGAGTCCAAACGCGACTGGGATCGCGAAAAGGCCCGCATCATGCGCCACGGCAGCAAGTCAGGCGTGTGACGGCTGCAGCGAGCACGAGACCGCCCCAGCCCGATTGCTCTGGCCCTGGCGCCGAGGGGAAAGCCGCCGCGTTGCGCAGGCTCATCCGCCAGTGCCCTGGCGCGCCAAGGCTCGCCAGGAAACGCTGGGCAGTCTCTGGTTTGCTTGTCCCGTGATGCCGGTGGGAAGCCGAGCCGAGCCTGGGAGTTCCCTGAGTTGCTGCAGCCCGGGGCCGAACAGTCTGCCGGTGATGGTGGCGCCCTTGATGCACCGGCCTCCACAGACCGCGCAAGTCGGCGATCGTCCTCTCAGACCCTGGGCTGAATCGTCAGCGATTGCAATTTCGGGCTCGTAACTCGCACCCGGTCAGCCTGTTGAGCGCGTTTGAGACGCCCCCAAAAAAACGGCCACCGCACGGTGGCCTTGTCTCCTCGGTGCAGTCGGCACGCGCTCCTGGCCCCTGGCATCAGGCCGCTTTCTTGTCGAAGAACTGTTCGTCCTCGGTCGAACCTTTGAGTGCGGCGGTGGACGCTTCGTTTTCGATGGTGGTTGTCACGGCGTCGAAGTAACCGGTCCCGACTTCGCGCTGGTGCTTCACGGCGGTGAAACCCTTGTCGGCAGCGGCGAATTCGGCCTCCTGCATGTCCACGAAGGCGCTCATCTGGTGGCGGGCGTAGCCGTAAGCCAGGTTGAACATGGAGTAGTTCAGCGCGTGGAAACCAGCCAGGGTGATGAACTGGAACTTGTAGCCCATGGCGCCAAGCTCTTTCTGGAACTTGGCGATGGTGGCGTCGTCGAGGTTCTTCTTCCAGTTGAACGAGGGCGAACAGTTGTAGGCCAGCATCTTGCCGGGGAATTTGGCGTGCATGGCGTCGGCGAAAGCCTTGGCGTAGGCCAGATCGGGCTTGCCGGTTTCGCACCACACCAGGTCGGCATAAGGCGCGTAGGCCAGCCCGCGCGAAATGGCTTGCTGCAGGCCGGGTTGGGTCCGGTAAAAACCCTCCACGGTGCGCTCGCCGGTGCAAAACGGCTTGTCGTTGTCATCGACGTCGGCCGTAACGAGGTCGGCGGCTTCGGCATCGGTGCGCGCCACGAGCACAGTGGGCACCCCCATGACGTCGGCGGCCAGGCGTGCGGCAATCAATTTGGCCACCGCTTCACGGGTCGGCACGAGCACCTTGCCGCCCATGTGGCCACACTTTTTCACCGAGGCGAGTTGATCTTCGAAGTGCACGCCCGCGGCGCCGGCTTCGATCATGGACTTCATCAGTTCGAACGCATTGAGCACGCCACCGAAGCCGGCTTCGGCATCGGCCACGATGGGGGCAAAGTAGTCGATGAAACCCTCATCGCCGGGGTTTTTGCCTTCCATCCACTGAATCTGGTCGGCGCGTGTGAGGGTGTTGTTGATGCGCTTGACCACGCTGGGCACGGAGTTGGCTGGGTAGAGCGATTGATCGGGATACATCTCGCCCGCGAGGTTGGCATCGCCAGCAACTTGCCAGCCCGAAAGATAAATCGCCTTGAGCCCGGCCTTGACCTGCTGCATGGCCTGATTGCCGGTGAGTGCGCCCAGGGCGTTGACGAAGGGCTCACCGTGCATGTCGTTCCACAGGCGATGGGCACCGCGCTTGGCCAGGGTGTGATCGACCATGACCGAGCCGCGCAGCTTGATCACCTCGGCGGGAGAATACCCGCGCTGAATACCGGCCCAGCGCGGGTTGGTGGACCAGTCTTGTTGAAGTTGCTGAATTTGCTGCTCGCGCTTGGCCATGAGACGATCTCCAGGAGTGGGTGGAAAGGATGGGACAAGCTTACACCGCATGTGCGCCGCACCAAAGTGTTGTATCTTATATAAGACTATTTTTTTACTGCTTATAAATCAATATATTACGGTTAACTTATCGCAATATGGTATGGCCATTCGTGATTCTGAACGTACCGCTCTTGCTGTGCAACATCATCATTCCACATCCCGAAATTAAAATGGCACAGTCTGAAATTTCAAAATTCGATTCGCGCAGATGGCACGCAAGCCTTGCGCGTTCGGTTCCGTGATCGCTGCCGAAACCCATGAACATCACCCTCTCACCGTCCGTCGAGCGCCGCACGCCGCGGGATCTGCGCGATTTGTTCTGGTCCTTCAACCGCTTGACCCTTTCCGGTTTCGGCGGTGTGTTGCCATTCGCCCAGCGCGTCTTGGTGGACGAGAAACAATGGCTCAGCCAGCAGGAATTCATCAATCTTCTCTCCATCAGCCAGGTGCTGCCGGGGCCCAATCTCATCAACCTGGCTTTGATGGTGGGCCAAGGCAGCTTCGGCTGGCGCGGAGCACTTGCGGCGCTGGCAGGCATGCTGGCCGCCCCCCTGGTCATCGTGCTGTTCATTGCCGTCGGTTACTCCGCCTGGGCGACCGTGCCTTTGATGCACGACGTGTTGCGTGGCATGGAGTTGGTCACAGCAGGGCTGGTCATTGCCATGGCACTGCGCCTGGTGCCGGTGCTGCGGCTTGCACGCACGGCACCGCTCTGGGCAGCAGTGGCATTCATCAGCGTCGGGTTGCTGCGCTGGCAGTTGCTGGGCGTCATGCTGGCGCTGGGACCGTTGGCGGTGCTGATTGCACGTTATCGGCGGCAGGCGTCATGACATCTGCAACCCTGAACCTGGCGGCCTTACCCGGCCTGTTCGGCCACTTCATGCTGTGGTCACTGCTGTCGATCGGTGGCGCCATCGGACTGCTGCCGGACATGCATCGCTACCTGGTCGATGCGCAGCATTGGGTGACCGATGAGCAGTTCAATGCCGCCTTGGCACTGGGGCAGGCCTCGCCAGGGCCGAACATGATTTTGTTCGCCGCACTGCTGGGGTGGCATGTTGCCGGGCTGATCGGCGCGCTGGCTGGAGCCATCGGACTGATCCTGCCATCCACTCTGCTCACCCTGGCCTACTTTCGCTACAGCAGCAACAACCCCGAACACCGCTGGATACGGGCCATCCACGATGGCCTGGCTCCCATCACGGTGGGTTTGCTGCTGTCCTCCGGCTGGCTGCTGGCCGCGCAAAACGTCCATGCCGTTCCGGAAGGATGCGTCGTGGCCTTGGTCGTCGCCCTGAACTTGTGGACGCGCATCAACCCACTCTGGCTTTTGCTGGGCGGCGCCGTCGCTGGCGCCCTTGGCCTGATGTGAGGTCTGACGACCATGATGCGTCGCTTGACGAACGGGCCGCAAGATGGCTCGCTGCGGGTCTGGGACACCGCCACGCTTCGGCGTATCGAGCGCGAGGCGGCCTCCGACTTGCCGCCTCACGCCCTGATGCAACGCGCGGGGGATGCCATCGCCCGCCTCGCGCGCGCCCGCTTCCCCCATGCGCAACAGGTGAGCGTGCTGTGCGGCCCCGGTCACAACGGTGGCGACGGCCTGGTCGCGGCCGCAGGCCTGATGCGGCATGGCATGCAGGTCACGGTCTGGATGGTGGCTTGCGGCGCACCCGCTGACTGGTCATCGGCGGCAAGATCCGTCGACTGGCTCTGGGCCCTGCATCTGGCTCGGAGCGCCGGGTTGCGGCCATTGCCTTGGACGCATGACGCTGCGACATCGGCTTGGGGCGGGGCGGACCTCATCATCGACGCCCTGCTCGGCATCGGACTCAACCGTGCGCCCGAAGGCGAGTTGGCCGCAGCCATGGCCGCCTTGGCGCAGCATCCGGCACCTGTCCTGGCGGTGGATCTGCCCTCCGGCTTGGCGAGCGACACCGGCACGGCGCCAGGAGAACTGGTACATGCTGAGGTCACCCTCACCCTGCTTGGCCTCAAGCCTGGCCTGCTGACCGGGCCCGACATTGACGCCTGTGGTGAGCTTTGGCTGGACGATCTGGGCGCATCGGCCAACCCGGGTAACCATGCCAGTTCCAGACAACACCGGCGCGGCACCAGTTTTCCTGGTCCCATCGGGACACGAGCGGCACACGTTCGCGAGCCGCAGCCTCCCGAGCCCGAACCCGATGCCGGGGCAACAGCCATGCTGCTCGGAGCGGCCGATGCCATGGCGGCATTGCCGCAGCCCCTGTGCGCGGCCCACAAAGGCATCCGCGGTGACGTGTATGTCTTCGGCGGGGCAACGGGCATGACCGGCGCCGCCCTGCTCGCCTCGCGCGCCGCCCTGGCCCTGGGTGCCGGGCGCGTGTTCACCGCCCTGCTCGATCCGCAGGCGCCAGCGTTCGATCTCGTCCGGCCAGAGTTGATGCTGCGCCAACCGCAAGCCATGCTGGAGATGGTTCACCATGCACCCGCGCGCCAAGGCCGATGCTGCGTGGTTTTCGGACCGGGCGCCGGCCTGGCTGCGGAGGCCTTATCCATCCTGCAAACCTTGCTGCTCCTTGATCAGCCCTTGGTCATCGATGCCGACGGGCTCAACTTGCTGGCGAGCCAGGATCGCAACGGTCTGCTCTGGCAGACACTGCGGCAACGCCGCGCCCCCACCTGGCTGACCCCCCATCCCCGTGAAGCCGCGGGTTTGCTGCAATGGACAACCGCCAGGGTTCAGGCTGATCGCCTGAGTTGCGCGAGAACCCTGGCTGCCGTGACCCAGGCACACTGCGTGCTCAAAGGCGCCGGCAGCGTGATGACCACACCGGACGGCGACGCGTGGATCAACCCCAGCGGGAACGGCCTGCTGGCCACGGCGGGAAGCGGCGACGTGCTCAGCGGCGCGCTCGCCGCCTGCATCGCGCCAGCAAGAGACCTGAGTGCAGCAATTGCTGCAGCGCGCGCTGCCGTATGGCTCCACGGGGCCGGTGCCGACCTCGCGCGGGAACAAGGCCAGGGCCTGCTCGCCGGAACACTACCGGACGCCATGGTCCGCGCGCGGGCCCAGGCGCAAGGCTCGGGCATGGGCGCGGATCGCACCTCACACCGCTCCTAGCGTCTGAAGGAGGCCGAGCGACGCTGCATCGATCTCAGTTCGTGCGGCTTCGCTTCTTTGCGGGAGACGGTTTTACTGCCGTCGATGTCTTGCGGCTGGAGGCCTTGCCCGCTGTCGCGCTCGACCCTTTTGGTGGCGCTGGCGACTTGGCTCGGGGCGCCCTCGTCGTCGCCGACCTGTCGGCTGGCGCCGACTGGCTCTGCATCGCCACGGCTGCGCGCTTGCGCTTGGGTGCAGAGGGCACACGCTCCATGGCCACACGGGGCACGAACAAGCTGCTGTCACTGTCGTCGATGGGCGCATCCAACGGCTCCAGCATGGCTTCAAGGCGGCCTCGACGTCGTGAGCCCGGACCATTCGCCGTGCCGGGCACGCCAGCGGGATGCAAGGGATCGACCACCATGCGGAAGTCGATCTTGCGGCCATCCAGATCGACGCGACTGACCTGCACCAGCACGCGGTCGCCAAGGCCGTAGCGCTTGCCGGTCCGCTCACCGCGAAGCTCGTTGCGGGCTTCGTCGAAGCGAAAATACTCAGCGCCGAGCTCGGAAATGTGAATCAACCCCTCGACGAACAGGCTGGTGAGCTGCACGAAAATCCCGAAGCTGGTCACCGCGGTGATGGCGCCGACGAATTCCTCGCCGAGCTTGTCGCGCATGTACCAGCACTTGAGCCAGCTTTCCACGTCTCGCGTGGCCTCGTCGGCGCGGCGCTCGTTGGCGGAGCAATGCTGGCCCACGGCCTCCCACACCATGACATCGGCCGATGAGGCCTTGGTGCGCTTGGGCACGACATCCTCGCCGACCTTGAGCTTTGCCTGCGCCGCCCTGGATTTGGACTGCACACTGGGCAGCGACAGGACCAGGCTTTCCGGCGGCTGCAGCTTGTACTTGCCACCGGCCAGAATGGCCTTGATGGCGCGGTGCGTCAGCAGGTCGGGGTAGCGTCGGATCGGGCTGGTGAAGTGGGCGTAGGCGGTGTAGGCCAGGCCGAAATGCCCACTGTTGTGCGGCGTGTAAATCGCCTGCTGCATCGAGCGCAGCATCAATGCGTTGATCTGCGCGGCGTCAGGCCGGTCGCGGGCGGCGTCCGAGAGTTGCTGGTAATCCGAGGGTTCCGGGTCGTCGCCGATCTGCGCTGCAATGCCAAGGGTTTTGAGAAAACTGCGCAGCAGCGCGAGCTTCTCGGGCGTCGGCCCCTCGTGCACACGGTAGAGAC
Source organism: Pseudomonadota bacterium (assembly GCA_021846025.1). Lineage (GTDB taxonomy): Bacteria > Pseudomonadota > Gammaproteobacteria > Burkholderiales > Burkholderiaceae_C > Thiomonas_A. The sequence goes on along the minus strand of JAJZDV010000060.1, from coordinate 7,761 downwards.
CAGGATGTTTGTTGCGCTCCAGGAAATCGGCAGCGCTGACGTTGGCGGCCAACATGCACTCTTCGATCAGCCGGTGCGCTTCATTGCGGGTGCGGAGCGCGATTTTCTCGATGCGCCCACTGGCATCGCACACGATCTGGGTTTCCGGCACTTCGAGGTCGATCGCGCCGCGCAAACGGCGCGCCTTGAGCAAGGCGGCGTACACGTCGTACAAGTGCAGCAGATGCGGCACCAGCGTGGCGTTCGCCTGGGCCTCCGGTCCGCGCGTGTTCTCCAGAATCGCCGCCACTTCGGTGTAGGTGAAGCGCGCCTGGGAGCGCATCACGGCTGGATAGAACTGGTAAGCCTTGAGTTCGCCCTGGCTGTTGATCAGCATGTCGCTCACCATGCACAGACGCTCGACCTTGGGGTTGAGTGAGCACAGGCCGTTGGACAGCTTCTCCGGCAGCATCGGGATGACGCGGCGCGGGAAGTACACGGAGGTGGCGCGGTCCAGCGCGTCGAAATCCAGCGGATCGCCCGGCTTGACGTAGTGCGACACGTCGGCGATCGCGACAATGAGGCGAAAGCCGACTTCGCGTCCGATGCGAGCCGGTTCGCTGTAGACCGCATCGTCGAAGTCGCGCGCATCTTCGCCATCGATGGTCACCAGTGGAACGTCGGTGAGGTCGTAGCGGCCCTCGCGATCGTTCTCGCGCACATGTCCTGGCAAGGCCGCAGCCTGCTTCTCCGTCTCGGCGCTGAAGCGATGCGGCACGCCGTATTTGCGCACCGCGATTTCAATTTCCATACCGGGATCGTGCAAGGTGCCCAGCACCTCGGTCACCTTGCCCATGGGCTGGCTGTAGGGTGAAGCCGGCTCGGAAATCTCGACGCTCACCACTTGCCCGACTTGGGCAGTGCCAATGCTGCCGGCTGGAATCAGGATGTCTTGCGCATAGCGTTTGTCTTCCGGAGCCAGCAACCAGATACCGTTTTCGTGCAACAGCCGCCCGATCACCGGCCGTCTTGAGCGTTCGAGAATTTCGATGACCTGCCCTTCAGGTCGGCCGCGCTTGTCCTGCCGAACGATCTTCACCCGCACCCGATCGAGATGCATGACCGAGCGCATTTGCTGCGGCGCCAGATATACATCCTGGCCACCCTGCTCCGAAACGACGAGGCCATAGCCGTCGCGATGGCCTTGAACAATGCCTTCGACAATCACTGTCAGATTCCTTTTGTTGTTGTTGCTGCTGCGCGGGAAGCCTGAGGCTCCCGGCGCGTTGCTTCGTGCTGGCGCAGCATACTGGACAGCCTTGAATTTCCTGCTAACATTTATGGCTTGCCCAGATGGCGGAATTGGTAGACGCACTAGTTTCAGGTACTAGCGCTGCGAGGCGTGGAGGTTCGAGTCCTCTTCTGGGCACCAGGATTCAGTTCACAGCAGTTCACAAGCGTTCGAAAGCCTCTAAGAAATCAACCACTTAGGGGCTTTTTGTTTCAGTATCCAGCCGCCATTTTCCGCCTGCATCCAGGGGTATCGTGGGGTACGCTCAAGGGTCTTGCGATACTCCTTGCCGCCGGTGCCTCATGCTATCCGATGCCGAACTGCTGGCCTGAAGCCCTGAGACTCATCCTACCGCGTCACGGGCAAGTGCGGCCCGTATGTGCGAGTCTCCACCGGCGGTGCGTGGCTGAATCCTTCGGCCTGAGGTTCTGATCTGATCGGCAACTCTGGCCAGCAAGCCGTCATGCGGGCTCATCCTCGATGATGCCGGGTTTGGGTCGTCGAGAGTGCATGACAACCGCTTGCGCACGCTTTTTCCTGTTTCTTGAGATCCCCCCGGTTGCAGGGCTGTTGCGCATCAGAGCATCTTGCGTTTGCATTCAAGCGACCGATGGCTGCAATCTTGGGAAAGTGACGCCCGCGCCTCCTTTCTTGCCGACCTCAGCAGTTCTTGTTGCAATGCGGGGGCGAGCGCAGCGCGTGCGAGCATCAATGCCCCCACGTTCTGGGCCAAGAGCGCCCAGGCCTTGGTGCTCGAACCCGCAATAACCTTGAGCTGCTTGTGAATCTGACGCAATCCGTCGTCGAAAGCGGCACGCACGGTGTCGTCGGCGCGCGCGATCTCGGCCGTCAGCGCCGGCAGCGGGCAACCCCGTTCGGGATGCCGCAAGTGCCGCGTGCTCAGGTAGGCCGTGATCCTTGCCTTGGCCGCGTCGGCGTCGCGCAAACGGCCATCGGCAAACAGGTCGGTCGTGCGCTGCAGTTCGGCGCGGATCATGGCTGCGAACAGGCTGGACTTGCTGTCGAAGTGCTTGTAGAGCGAGCCGCTGGTGACGCCAGCCGCGGAGGCAATCGCATCCATCCCGCTGGCAGCGAAACCATGTTGTTTGGCGTGACGAGCGCCGTAGTCCAGCAGACGCTGGCGGGCCTGGTTCTTGTATTCCTTCGGATAACGCATGGGATTTGAGCGAGGTCAACTCGATTGACCGTGGCGAACGCAGTCTATAGGATAACGAACGTTATTCAATTGAAATTTGAATCATCGTTCCGCATGCAGAAGCCGGTGACTTGAACTGCCATGCCGTATCCCGATCGGACGACCGGCACGTTTCGGCACCCTGCTCTGTGTTGACCATCAAACCTCTGAATCAGCCCGTGGTGAGCGCATGAACCCCTCCAAGGCGATCCTCGTGATCGGCGCCGGCGATGCCACCGGCGGCGCCATCGCGCGGCGCTTCGCGCGCGAGGGCTACATCGCCTGCGTCACGCGGCGCAGCGCCGACAAGCTCGAGCCGCTGCTGCAGCAGATCCGCGCCGAGGGCGGGCAGGCGCACGGCTTCGGCAGCGATGCGCGCAAGGAAGACGACATGGTCGCGCTGGTCGGGCAGATCGAGCGCGAGATCGCCCCCATCGAGGTGGCGGTGTTCAACATCGGCGCCAACGTGCGCTTTCCGATCACGGAGACGACCACGCGCGTCTACACCAAGGTCTGGGAGATGGCCTGCCTGGGCGGCTTCCTGATGGGGCGCGAGGTGACCAAGGCGATGCTGCCGCGCGGCCGCGGCACCATCATCTACACCGGCGCCACGGCCAGCCTGCGCGGACGCGAGGGCTTTGCCGCCTTCGCCGGCGCCAAGCATGCGCTGCGCGCGCTGGCGCAGAGCATGGCGCGCGAGCTCTGGCCGCGCGGCATCCACGTGGCCCACACCGTGGTCGACGGCGCCATCGACACCGAATTCATCCGCAGCAACTTCCCCGAGCGCTATGCGCTCAAGGCCCAGGGCGGCATCGTCGATCCCGCCCACATCGCCGATGCCTACTGGCAGATCCACCAGCAGCCGCGCGACGCCTGGACCCACGAGACCGAGCTGCGCCCCTGGATCGAGAACTGGTGACCCGCATGGACAAGCCCTCCCGCCCCGAGCCGCAGTTCCTGTTCGACTTCGGCAGCCCCAACGCCTACCTGAGCCACAAGGTGCTGCCCGCCATCGAGGCCCGCACCGGGGCCCGCTTCGCGTACCTGCCGGTCCTGCTCGGCGGGCTGTTCAAGCTGGCCAACAACCGCTCGCCGATCGAGGCCTATGCGGCCATCCCGCACAAACTGGCCTACGAGCGGCTGGAGATGCAGCGCTTCGTCGCCCGCCACGGCCTGACGGCGTTCCGCTTCAACCCGCACTTCCCGGTGAACACGCTGCAGATCATGCGCGGCGCCGTCGCAGCGCAGAGGCAGGGCCGGCTGGCCGCGTATGCCGACGCGGTGTTCGCGGCGATGTGGGAGCGCGGGCTGAAGATGGACGACCCGGCGGTGATCACCGCCGTGCTGGCCGAGACCGGGCAAGACGACCTGCTGCCGGCCGCGCAGGCCCCCGAGGTGAAGGCCGGCCTGCTGGCCGCCACGCAGGCCGCCCACGACCGTGGCGCCTTCGGCGCGCCCACCTTCTTCGTCGGCGACGAGATGTACTTCGGCAAGGACCGGCTGCACGAGGTCGAAGCGGCCATCGCCCAGACCATGTAGGCCAGCGCAGCAGAGGCCTCCCCGACGACCGGCCTGAGGCGCATCGCCTCGCGCGCCGATGTGGCCGATGGTTCCAGTGAACCGGTCAACTGTGGGCGTAGGTGAAACCGGCCTGTTCCAGTTCGACAAGTTCGCCAACCACATCCGGCGTCAGGACGACCCCGGGCACCAGGTGATTGGTGAGGTCAGCCGCCAGTTCACCCTGGGTCAGCTTGTCGGGGTTCGGGCCTTTCTGGTGCAGGTGACCGGCCAGACCCCAGATGCCATCGTGGCAGGCGAGAAAAACAACGCCGCGCCTTTGCAACTCCGTGACGCTGACGGCCTTGCCCGAATAGGCGCCTTGAGGGTTTTGATAGTCGGCCGGGTTGACGTACGCAGCGGCCGGCATGTCGATGAAGGTGTTGCGCTTGAACTTGCCTTTGGTGAGCTTGGCGAAGTCGTAGCGCTTCCACACATGTTCGTCGAACAGCGCTAACGCCGCAGAGCTGTGGGTGACCGAGACGACCAGAACATTGGGGTGCTTGAACGACCAGATTTGTGAGTTCAGTGTCAGTCGCATCAGATTCAGCCAGGGTCCTGCCAAATCGGTGTTGTGCCACACCATTTTCGGACTGCCGGGATAGTGCAGCACCTCACGCATGGCCTGGGCGTCCCATTCTTCGGGGTTGGTGAGCATCATCGGCAGGGACTTGAAGTCGCGCCGGTAGGGAGCTTGCGCCAAATTGCGCATCAGCGCGGCGAGCAAGTCCGATCCGGATGGCAGCAGGTCGCCCAGGGGTTTGATCGGTTCTGCGGCCTGGGCCGTGCCGAGAGCCAGCCCACCACCCAGCCCACCCAGGCCGGCGAGGCCCGCCCAGCCCGCCATCGCCAGCATGTCGCGACGCGTCCAACGGTTCATGTCCATGTTGATCTCCTGACCGCCGAGCCCCGGTTGACCTCGGCCTATTCACACCAGCATAGTCATGGCGTTGCGTCGAAGCAAAGAGTCTGGCGAAGCGTTGCCTCGCCTTGCGGCATGACCCGCGTGCATCGGCCACGTTTCACCGTCCATTAGCGTTCTTTGCCCAGGCGGGAAAAGGCTGCGGCCATGGCCGATTGAGCCGGGGCTGATTCCTGCACCGACGTTGCCGCCCGCCGTGCTCGACCGCCCTGCCCTGGCTGCTGGCGCACCTCGCGGTTACCGCGTTGGCCCGTGGCGTCCTCACCGTGCTTTGGGGGGCGCATGCTCAGGGCAATGCGTTCTCGCGGCACATCCACATCCAGAACGGTGACCGTGACAATATCGCCGACCTTCACCACCTCGGCAGCGTCGTTCACGAAGCGGTCTGCCAGTTGGGAGACATGCACCAGGCCATCGCAGTGCACGCCCAGATCGACGAAGGCGCCGAAGGCAGCGACATTGCTCACGGTGCCCTCCAGGCGCATGCCGGGCTGCAAGTCCTTGATGCTTTGCACGTCCTCGTGAAGACGCGCGACGCGGAAGACGGGGCGCGGATCACGGCCGGGCTTGTCCAGTTCGGCAAGCACGTCGCGCACGGTGTAGAGACCGTGGTGATCGTCCACCAAGCTTTCGGCGCGGATGGCTTGCAAAGCCTGCGCATTGCCCAGCAGCAGCTCGATCGGCTGGCCGGCTGCGGCAAGAATGCGCTCGACCAAGGCATAGCTCTCCGGATGGACGGCCGACCGATCGAGCGGGTTGTCGCCATCCATGATGCGCAAAAAACCTGCGGCCTGCTCGAAAGTCCTGGCGCCCAGGCCGGGCACATCCAGCAGGCTCTTGCGGTTGCGAAACGCGCCGGCCGTGTCGCGCTGGCGCACGATGTGATCGGCAATGCGGGCGTTCAAACCCGCGACGCGCGCCAGCAATGGCACCGATGCCGTATTCACGTCCACGCCAACGCGGTTCACACAGTCCTCCACCACCGCATCCAGCCGGCGTGCAAGCAGGGTCTGGTCGACATCGTGCTGGTACTGGCCGACGCCAATGCTCTTGGGGTCGATCTTCACCAACTCGGCCAGCGGGTCTTGCACACGGCGGGCGATGGAGACCGCGCCGCGCAGGCTCACGTCCAGATCGGGCAGTTCCGCGCTGGCCAGGGCGCTTGCGGAATAGACCGACGCGCCGGCTTCGCTCACCACCACCTGCGTCAGCGTGAATTCCGGATGGCGCTGGGCCAGCTCGCTGGCCAGCTTGGCGGTTTCGCGGCTGGCGGTACCGTTGCCGATGGAGACGATTTGCACGCCATGCCGGCGGCACAGCGCCGCCAGGGTGTGCAGGCTGCCGGCCCAATCCCGCCGCGGCTCGTGGGGGTAGATGGTCGCGGTATCCAGAACCTTGCCGGTGGGATCGGTCACGGCCACTTTCACGCCGGTGCGGATGCCCGGGTCCAGTCCCATGACGGTTTTGGGGCCGGCGGGAGCGGCCAGCAGCAAGGCACCAAGATTGGCGCCGAACACGGCGATGGCCTCACGCTCGGCCCGCTCGCGCAGTCGCGAGAACAGTTCGCGTTCGAGCGAGAGCGAAAGCTTCACGCGCCAGGCCCATTGCACGCAGCGCTGCAGCCAATCGTCGGCCGCACGGGCGCGGTGGAGCCAGCCGATGTGTGCGGCGATGCGCTGCTGCGCTGCATTCAGGTCGCCGGCACTGCAGGCCGCACCAGCGCCAGTCGTACCGTCATGCGGCAATTGCAAGCTCACATCCAACACCGCTTGGCCGCGACCACGAAACACCGCCAGCGCGCGGTGCGAGGGCACGCGGACGATCGCCTCGGCGTAATCGAAATAATCGCGGAAATTGGCACCTTCCTCGGTCTTGCCGTCGCGCAATTGCGCACGCAGCAGACCGCAGTTCCACAGCCATTCGCGCAGGGGACCCACAAGGCTCGAGTCTTCGGCCCAACGCTCCACCAGAATGTCACGCGCTCCGTCCAGGCAGGCTTGCGGTGTGCTGAAGTCGGAGCCGTCCTCTCCCTTCTCGATGCGCACGAATGCACCAGCCTCGGCCAGCGGTTCCAACGCCGGGTTGGCCAACAGCGCATCGGCCAGCGGTCCCAGCCCGGCGTTGCGCGCCTTGAGCGCACGCGTCGTCACGCGTGGCTTGAAGGGCAGATAGAGATCTTCAAGCTCCTGCTTCTGCGTCGCAGCCGCAATGGCGGCCTGCAACTCGGAGGTGAGCTTGCCCTGCGCGTTGATGGACTTGAGGATGGTCGCGCGGCGCTGTTCCAGGTCGCGCAGGTAATCCAGGCGAAGGTCCAGGTTGCGCAGATGCTCGTCGCTCATGCCGCCAGTGGCTTCCTTGCGGTAGCGGGCGATGAAGGGAACGGTTGCGCCACTGTCGAGAAGTTCTACAGCAGCCGCAATTTGCGACGGACGCAGTTGCAACTCGGCCGCGAGCTGAGCCAGGATCAACGGCTGTTGCCCGGCGGAACCCTCGGAGATCGAAGAAGTGGTCATGGGAAAGGCGCTGCAGCAAAAAGCGCGCAGTCTAGCTTCTGCCGGACTCGTGCCGGTTGCGTGAACGGCTCAAGCGGCTGCTGACACTTGACCTGTGGACTCGATCCCCGGTTCGGACGCAGGTGTGAATCCCGCTTCGGCACGCCGCACGGCCTGCCGCAAGGCGTTCATGCAGCTTGAATCCAGGGCTGTGCCGACAATCTTGTCCATCATCGCCAGGGTCTGATCCACCGGCACAGCGGCGCGATAGGGACGATCGGCCGAGATGGCGTCGAAAATATCGGCGGTCGTGATGATGCGCGTC
>JAJZDV010000199.1 GCA_021846025.1 Pseudomonadota bacterium | reverse complement strand
GCGACGGTCGCGTCTAACATGGGAGGAATGCCGAGAAGGTTGCGATGGATCAATTTTGCTGCAGCGCAATATATCAGGTCAAACCCTTATTGGTAAAAGAGTGCAATGAATTGTGAGGGGTGAATCGTCGACGCCTCAAGTGCCACCGTGCAGGGCCTGACTTGCGGTCACACGTGGTTATCGGGGTGTTTCGTGCGGTTGTTCCACGGCACAACAATCGGCCCTCGCACCATCGCTTCGCGCGGGCCTGCCTTCAGTCCAGGGGCCGCGATGAGCGATCCCTCAAGCCGGCTCAGCGCCTGCCAGGCAAGCACAGGCAGGCACGCGACAAGCATGCCTGCACCCATCACCGAACGGTGCATGGATCCTGGAGCATTCGAGCGTTTAAAAACGTCAGAAAAATAGAACCGGCAGCAGTTGGGGCGCCCCTGATGCATCAAAAAGCCCGCAACTGCGGGCATGAAGAGACTCTCGCCGAGAACCTGGAGTCGCAATGAGGAGGGCGGTGGCGTGGCACCCAAGCGATCGGGCCGCACGCAATCGGCTTCACGACGAAAATCGCACACACCACCCGTCGGGATCGATGGTGCCGCCCACCAGACGGCAGTTGCCGGTGGCGGTGGCGGCTTGACCGGGGATGAAATACGCGCAGTTGCTGCAATGCTGGCCGTCGTGGGGCATCGTCTGGTAGTGCACCGAAGCCTGGCTGAGCAGGCCGTCATCCGCCCGCGCCTGACGGCTGGCCAGCATGGCACCGGTCGTCACTACAGTCAGGAGCAGGCCGCCGCTGCGCAAGAAGGCGCGGCGCTGGGCCTGGTTGGGCGCGGGGTGTGGGGCTGTATGTTCCATGAAGCTGGCTCCTGAGTGGAGTGAGCCGAACCGGGCAGAATGCACCGGTCCGGTGGAGTTCACTTGTGCACCACGTCCGGCTCCATCGGCGCCAGGACGTTGAGCAACTGGTTCTGCAGACCCAGGGGCACGTTGTTGCTGTTCATGGACTTTTGCAGATCCTCCACCAGGGCATTGAAGTCGGCGGTCTTCAAGTTCATGCCCTTGTGCGCTTGCTGCATGTTCAGGCCGGTGTATTGGCACGGGCCGCCGGTGACTTCGCAGATCTGGCTGACCAGTTCCATCTGCAGATGGGGAATGTTGGTCCTGACGAAGTAATGGTTGATGCGGTTGTCGGCCACCACATTCGCGAGCATGTCGTGCACGACCATGGTGATGGCCGGCTTGCCGCCGAGCTGGGCATACAGCGTGGGGCTGGAGGCCATCTGGGCATGCGCCAGGGTGGGCAGCGCCATGGCGCAAGTCAGGACCACGCTGGCAAGGCGGCGGGTCCGGGTGGAGGATTGCAGTTTCATGGGGATAGCTCCTGAAAGAGGTCAGATGCAGCAGGGGTTCCGCGGTGCGTGATGCGGACGCGGCAACCACGCCTTGAATCAGAACGTGGCGTTGAGCGACAAATACACGCCCTTGTTGCTGGCCTGGAAGGGCAATGGACCCAGGTCGGCGTAGGCGGCGGTGAGCGACAGGCTCTTGTTGGGGAAGTAGGCGACGAACACGTCCTTCATCGTGCCGGGCGAACCGATGGTGGTGGCTGCGGCGTTGGTGGGGTACTTCATGCTGTTGGGCTGCTGCCGGACCTCACCACCCAAGGCCACGTCGGGGCGCAGAAAGACCGCGGCCGATGCCTCGAGTTCGGCGTGGTAGCTGTTGTCGCTCCGGGTGCCGAGAGCGCCGGCGATGCCGTTGTTGCTGTTGGTGCCAAACCCCAGCAGACCCATGGCGTTGGCCTTGGTGCCGCGCACCGTCAGGTTGACCAGGGTGACGCGGTGGAAGATGCCGTTCAAGAACACCTTGGTGGCGGCAATGTAGAAGTCGGTGCCGGAATCACTGGCAGCACCGAGGAATTTGGGGATGCCGATCGGCCCCAGACCCGAGAAGTTGCTGTTGAAGTCGTTGTTTTTCTTGTATTTGATGCCCACCGACACCTGGGGATAGGGGGTGTAGAGGATGTCGCCGAACAGGCGGGCCTTCAAGCCCAGCACATCCATGCTGATGGTCTGGTTGCCCAGGTTGATGATGGGGCTGGGAGCGGCCACGACGCCGAGGCCGCCAGCCTGGTTGCCCAGCACGCTGAGATTGGACAGACCGCCGAGGTTGACGTTCAGCACTTCGTGCGCCACGGAGATCTCCAGGCGGTTGTGGATGCCCACGGAGGCCCCCAGCGAGCTCAATGAGTAGTTGGGCACGCGCACGAAGCTGCCGGAGGCCGAGCCGCCGATTTCGTCGCCCGTGTCATAGCCGGAAATCACCGCCCAGGGCACGATGCCCCCGCCGGTCGATCCGCCGATTTCGGTGACGCCGCTGGTGGCCAGCAAGCGGCTGCCCTGCGCGTGCGCGCCCGTCGTTCCCAACACCCCAAGCGCCGCGATGGCCGCGGCGGTCAGGGTTTTTCTCCAGCGATTTGCTTCCATGATCCCGCTCCTCATTGTCCGTGGTGGCCCTTCCCTGGCAGGGAAGTGGACCGCGCCCGAGACCCGTTGGAGAGTCTGTTTGCGGACGCGATGCTGGACATACGCACCGCGAGCGGCGCTGGATTCAAGGGCGCGGCGTTTTGCGCGCGCAAATGTGAGGAGTTGTGAACGCAAGCCCTTCGTCTTGA
>JAJZDV010000198.1 GCA_021846025.1 Pseudomonadota bacterium | reverse complement strand
CGCGCCATGCTGGCCAAACGCCTGCCCGACTACATGCTGCCCGCGGCCTTCGTCTGGCTGCCTGCCCTGCCCATCACCACCAACGGCAAGCTCGACCAGCAGGCGCTGCCCGAGCCGCCGAACACCCGCCCCGACCTGATCAACCCCTACCAAACCCCTCAGGGCGAAGCCGAGCAGCGCGTCTGCGATGCTTTCGCGCAGGCCCTGGGCCTGTCGCAGGTTGGCCGGCTGGACAATTTTTTCGACCTCGGCGGCAACTCGCTGCTGGTGCTCAAGGTGTTGTCGCTGCTGGGCGATGCGGCCCACAGGCTGAGCACCCCGTCCTTCTTCGGCCGGCCCACGCCTGTTGCCCTGGCGCGTCTGCTGGAGTCCACCCCCGACCCCGACGGCAACGCCGCACCCGCGCTGGATGCGCGCCGCCTGTCCAGCCGCATGCTGGCCGGGCCGCTGCGCGACGCAACCGCACGGCCCGAGCACACGGCCGCGGCAAGCGGCTCCAAGCCCATCGCCATCGTCGCCACCGCCGGACGCTTTCCCGGCGCGGCCGACGTCGAAGCGTTCTGGGCCAACCTGCTCGCCGGGCGCGACACCATCACCCATTTCAGCGCCGACCAGCTCGACCCGAGCCTGCCCCCCAGCCTGACGCAAGACCCCGACTACGTGAAGGCGCGCGGCGTGATCGACGGCGTCGACCGGTTCGACGCCGCCTTCTTCGGCATCGCGCCGCGCGAGGCCGAACTGATGGACCCGCAGCAGCGCCTCTTCCTCGAACTGTGCTGGGAATGCCTGGAGCGCGCCGGCCATGCGCCCGACGCGACGACCGTACCGGTGGGCGTGTTCGCCGGCATGTACAACGCCACCTACTTCCAGCATCACGTGCAGCACCGGCCGGATCTCGTCGAGGCGCTCGGCGCCTTCCAGACCATGCTGGGCAACGAGAAGGACTACATCGCCACGCGCGTGGCCAACCGCCTCAACCTCACCGGCCCGGCGGTCAGCGTGCACACCGCCTGTTCCACCTCGCTGGTGGCCATCGTCCAGGCCGTCACCAGCCTGCGCGCCGGGCAATGCGACATGGCGCTGGCCGGCGGCGCCTCCGTCACCTGCCCGCCCAATAGCGGCTACCTCTACCAGGACGGCGCGATGCTCTCGCCCGACGGCGCCACGCGCAGTTTCGACGCCAAGGCGCAGGGCACGGTGTTTTCCGACGGCGCCGCCGTGGTGCTGCTCAAGCGCCTGCCGGATGCGCTGGCCGACGGCGACGCGGTGCTCGCCGTCATTCGCGGCGTGGCCGTCAACAACGACGGCCGCGACAAGGCCAGCTTCACCGCCCCCAGCGTGGACGGCCAGGCCGCCGTGATCGCCGCCGCGCAGCGCGACGCCGGCGTCGACGCGCGCAGCGTGAGCTACGTCGAGGCGCACGGCACCGCCACACCGATGGGCGACCCGGTGGAAGTCGAGGCCCTCACCCGCGCCTTTCGCCAGCACACGGCCGACGCGGGCTTCTGCCGCATCGGCTCGCTCAAGAGCAACGTCGGCCACATGGTCATCGCGGCCGGAGCCGGTGGGGTGATCAAGACGGCCCTGGCCCTGGCGCACGAAACCCTGCCGCCCAGCATCCACTGCACCGCGCCCAACCCCGGCATCGACTTCGCCCGCAGCCCGTTCACAGTCTGCGACCGGCTCACGCCCTGGCCGCGCGGCGAGCAGCCGCGCCGCGCCGGGGTCAGCGGCTTCGGCGTGGGCGGCACCAACGCCCATGTGGTGCTGGAGGAGGCGCCCGCGCGCACGCCATCGTCGGCCGCCATCGGTCCGCAATTGCTCGCGCTCTCGGCCAAGAGCAGCGCGGCGCTGGACGCCATGGCCGCAGGGCTGGCCGCGCATCTGCAAGCCCATCCCGACCTCCATCTGGCCGATTGCGCCCACACCCTGCAAGTCGGGCGCAGTGCGTTCGCGCACCGCCTGTGTGTCGTCGCCACGACGGCGGACGAAGCCGTGCAGGCCCTGCAAACGTCCAGCCATGCGCTGCGCGTCCAGCGCCAGCTCGGCAGCGGTGCGCCGGCGTCCATCTGGATGTTCTCCGGCCAGGGCGCGCAATACCCCGGCATGGGCAGCGGCCTGTACGCGGCAGACGCGGCGTTCCGCGCGGCTTTCGACACGGCGGTGAACGCGCTCGCCCCGCACCTGCCCTTCGACTTGAAGGACCGCATGTTCGGCGGCGACGACGCCCTGGCGCAAACCGCCACCACCCAGCCCGCCCTGTTCGCGCTCGAACACGCTCTGGCGCAAAGCTGGCTGGCGCGCGGTGCGCGGCCGGCGGCGCTCATCGGCCACAGCGTTGGTGAATTTGTCGCCGCCGTGCTCGCCGGCGTCATGTCCCTGGAAGACGCTGCCGCCCTGGTGGCGCGACGTGGCGCGCTGATGCAGGCCCAGCCGCCGGGCAGCATGCTGTCGGTGCGCCTGGGCGTGGCCGATGTGCTCGCGCGCCTGCCGCCCACCCTGGCCCTGGCTGCCGAGAACGGCCCCACCGCCTGTGTCGTCGCCGGCCCCGGCACCGACGTCGAATCCTGGCAAGCCGAGCTGGACGCTGCCGGCGTGCCGTGCCGCCTGCTGCAAACCTCGCACGCCTTCCATTCGCCGATGATGGACGGCGCGCTCGACGCCTTTGCCGCCGCAATGCG
>JAJZDV010000197.1 GCA_021846025.1 Pseudomonadota bacterium | reverse complement strand
CGGAGGATCGCTCCTGTCACCACGAGCCCGCAGGAGGGTCCCATGAATACCAAACATCTTAATCAACGTGCACTGGCCGAGCGCTGGGACATCAGCGAGACGTCTTTGGAGCGATGGCGCTCCGATGGCATCGGGCCGGTCTTTCTGAAACTGCAGGGTCGGGTTCTCTACCGCCTGGAAGATGTCGAAGCCTACGAGCGTGAGTGCCTGCGCAAAAGCACATCGGTGCGTGCCGGAGGTGCAGCATGACTCCCCATGAATTGTTGGCCATGCCGGTCGGTGAACTGGCCGTGGTTGCCCCCGAGATCCTGTGCCAACTCAAAAGCGAGGCGGCTGATTTTCTGGCCTCAGCCCAGGCAGTCAACCAGCACCTTGATCTGGTGCTGGAGCGGCGTTACGTCGAGGACGTCCTGAATCTGCAGGATCCCGTCAGGCTGAACAGCAACATCGTCAGCTTCGAGGATGGCGATGTCCTGGTCACGATCGAGTGTCCGGTGGAGGTGACGTGGGACCAGACCCTGCTCGCTGATATGGCGCGGCGCATTGCCGAAGCCGGGGATGACCCTCGCGAGTTCATCGACATCCATTTCAGCATCTCACAAGACAAATTCAACGCCTTCAAACCTGCGCTGCGCAAGAGCTTTGCTGCTGCACGCAGCCAAAAGGCTGGCCAACCCACTTTCCATCTGAACCTCACGTCGGAGCAATGATCATGACAAACATCATCCCTTTTCAGTTCGAATCGCATGCTGTGCGGGTGCAGGTCGATGGCCATGGTCAGCCATGGTTCAACGCCAGTGATGTCTGCAAGGCGTTGGAGTTGACGAATCCACGTGATGCGCTGGCCAAGCATGTTGACCCAGAGGATGTCGCAAAATGCGACACCCTTACGGCGGGCGGAGTACAGCGCCAGAATCACGTCAACGAGTCCGGGCTATACGCTCTGATCCTCGGCAGTACCAAGGAAGCGGCCAAGCGGTTCAAACGTTGGGTGACCAGCGAAGTGCTGCCGACCATCCGCAAAACCGGCAGCTATGCCATGCCGGATTCGATGGCTGCGCTGCCTGCACCGACGCAGGATTGTGTGGCATCGATTCTGATGATTGGTGAGGCCATCGCCAAGGTGCCGGGCGTCAAGGTGGGCATTGCCATGGCAGCCACTCTGAACTGTATCCACGAGAACACCGGCCTGACCATCGAGGTGCTGAGGCGTTCTTTGCCGGCTGCTAATCAGCCCATGGCATCCCTCAACGCGACCCAGCTGGGTCAGTTGCTCGGATTGTCCGCCAAGGTGGTCAACGTGCAACTGGCTGATCAGGGCCTGCAGTTTCGCAACGAGCGCGATGAATGGGAGCTGACGCAGGTGGGTCAGTCCTGGGCTGAGGCCATGCCGTACTCACGTCGTGGTCACAGCGGCTACCAGATCCTCTGGAATCCGGCCGTCGCCGGGATACTGCAGGCACGGCACTGAGGGGGTCGCGATGACGGATTTGAATCAACAACCCTCACCTCAGCACAGATCTTCCGAGCGAGATGCCATCCGCTCGGAACTGCTGGCACACCTTGAGTCGGTGCTGTTCTCACTGTTCCCAGAAGGAAAGAAACGCCACGGCCGGTTTCTGATCGGCAACGTTCATGGAGCCGCCGGTGACAGCCTGGATGTCATGCTGGCAGGCTCCAAGGCCGGTCTGTGGACGGATCGTGCCACCGGAGAAGGCGGCGATATGTTCGATCTCATCGCCGCCCACCGTAGCCTGGATGTGCAGCGTGACTTTGCGGCGGTGCTCGAGGTGGCGCGCCATTTGCTCGGCCTGCCGCAAACACCGGTGCCATCCTCTCAACGCCAACCCGCCCAGGTCACCGACCTGGGCGCACCGACGGCCAAGTGGAATTACCTCGATGCCGACCGTCATTTGATCGCCTGCGTCTACCGATATGACCCGCCCGGGCGCAAGAAGGAGTTTAGGCCCTGGGATGCCAAGCGCCGCAAGATGGCGGCACCAGAGCCGCGCCCCTTGTACAACCAGCCAGGTCTGTTGGCAGCGAAGCAGGTGGTGCTGGTCGAGGGCGAGAAATGCGCGCAGGCCCTGATTGAGCGGGATATCTGCGCCACCACCGCCATGCACGGTGCCAAGGCACCGGTGCATAAAACCGACTGGTCGCCACTGGCGGGCAAAACCGTGCTGATCTGGCCAGATGCCGACAAACCCGGCCGCGAGTATGCCGAACGGGCGGCGCAGGCTGCGCTCAACGCTGGAGCCTCCAGCGTTGCCATATTGACCGTGCCTGGCAACAAAGCGGCTGGCTGGGATGCCTTCGATGCCCTTGCCGAAGGGTTTGATGTGGCGGGATTCCTGGCCGCTGGAGAGCGTGTTCCGGTAGTGCTCTCTGCCGAGCAGTCGCCGCCCGCCGATGTGCTGGCAGGTGTCGATGCCACCACCGAGGATGGACTGGCATCGGCTTTCACGCATCGCCATGGCGACAACTGGCGCTACTGCGCCCTGTGGGGCCGATGGCTGGTCTGGACGGGAGCGCGCTGGAACACCGACCAGGTGCTGTATGTCGCACACCTGGCACGGGAGATTTGCCGGGTGGCGTCCCTTCGTGCCGATCAGCCGCGCCTGAAATCTAAACTGGCCAGCGCTTCCACCATCACCTCGGTGGAAAAAATCGCACGTTCGGATCCTCGCCATGCCTCGACGGCGGAGGAATGGGA
>JAJZDV010000059.1 GCA_021846025.1 Pseudomonadota bacterium | reverse complement strand
GACCAGGTTGCCGGGTTGGCCGTGAAGGGCGCCGAGGCCATCCTGCGCCGCGAGGTCAATGCGCAGGTTCACGCCGATTTGCTCGACCGGCTCAAGGCCGAACTGTGATCGGAATCCGTCATGGCTGAACTCGCCACCGTTGCGCGGCCTTACGCCGAAGCGATTTTCCAGGCTGTGCAAAACCAGCCCGCGTCCGAATCGTTGGAAGCGGTTGCCGCGTCGCTCGATGCACTGGTCCTGATTGCGCGCGATCCCCAAATCCGAATGCTCGCGGGGGATCCGCAGCTTCCTGCCGACAAGCTCGGCGCCCTGCTGCTGTCCGCCATGCCAGGGCAGACCGGCGCAGCGGTGCGAAATTTGCTGCAGATCGTGCTCGAAAACCGGCGCCTGGCCGCCTTGCCTGAAATCGCCGAACAGTTTCACCAACTCAAGGATGTCGCGCAGCACCGTGCCGAGGCCGTCATCAGCAGTGCCTTTGCGCTGGAGCCGACACAGATCGAGGCTCTGCTGCCCGCGCTGGAACGCAAGTTTGGTTGCAAGCTCTATCCCCGGGTCGAAATCGATCCCGGGCTGATCGGCGGTGTGCGTGTTGCCGTGGGCGACGAGGTGCTCGACACCTCGGTGCGCGCGCGGCTCGACGCCATGCGCGTCGCCCTCACAGCCTAAACAGCACAGACCGTCCAAGCCATCACCGCCTAAGTCTTCCGAGGCCACCATGCAACTCAATCCCGCAGAAATTTCCGAACTCATCAAAAGTCGCATCGAGGGCCTTGGTGCCACCGCCGATGTCAAGAACCAGGGCACCGTGGTGTCCGTGTCCGACGGCATCGTGCGGGTGCACGGCCTGTCCGACGTGATGCAGGGCGAAATGCTCGAATTCCCGGCCGGCAAGGACGGCCAACCCACCTTCGGCCTGGCCCTCAACCTGGAGCGTGATTCCGTCGGTTCGGTGGTGCTGGGCGAATACGGCCACATCTCCGAAGGCGACACGGTCAAGTGCACCGGGAAGATTTTGTCTGTTCCGGTGGGCCCGGAACTCATCGGCCGGGTGGTCAACACCCTGGGCGTGCCCATCGACGGCAAGGGCCCGGTGAACGCGAAGATGACCGACGTGGTCGAGAAGGTCGCGCCCGGCGTGATCTGGCGCAAATCGGTCTCGCAGCCGGTGCAAACCGGGGTCAAGGCGATCGACGCCATGGTTCCGGTCGGACGTGGCCAGCGCGAACTGATCATCGGCGACCGCCAGACCGGCAAGACGGCGGTGGCGGTGGATGCCATCATCAGCCAGAAGGGCAAGGACCTGATCTGCATCTACGTCGCGGTCGGCCAGAAGGCTTCGACGGTTGCCAATGTGGTGCGCAAGTTGCAAGAGTTTGGCGCGATGGACTACACCATCGTTGTCGCCGCCACGGCGTCCGACTCAGCCGCAATGCAGTACCTGGCGCCTTATTCCGGCTGCACCATGGGCGAGTATTTCCGCGACCGCGGCCGCGATGCCCTGGTGATCTATGACGACCTGACCAAGCAGGCCTGGGCCTATCGCCAGATTTCTCTGCTGTTGCGTCGCCCTCCGGGTCGCGAAGCCTATCCCGGTGACGTGTTCTACCTGCACAGCCGTCTGCTCGAGCGCGCTGCCCGCGTCAACGAGGACTATGTCGAAAAATTCACCAACGGTGAAGTCAAGGGCAGGACCGGCTCGCTCACCGCGCTGCCCATCATCGAAACCCAGGCGGGTGACGTGTCGGCCTTCGTACCGACGAACGTGATCTCCATCACCGACGGCCAGATTTTCCTCGAGACCGATCTGTTCAACGCCGGCGTGCGTCCCGCCATCAACGCCGGCGTGTCGGTGTCGCGGGTGGGTGGTGCGGCACAGACCAAGATCATCAAGAAGCTCTCGGGCGGTATCCGGACCGACTTGGCGCAGTACCGCGAACTCGCGGCCTTCGCCCAGTTTGCCTCCGACCTCGACGACGCCACGCGTCGCCAACTCGAGCGCGGCCGTCGCGTGGTCGAACTGCTCAAGCAACCCCAGTACCAGCCGGTGCAGGTGTGGCAACTGGCGGCTTCGCTCTATGCGGTGAACAACGGCTACCTCGACGATGTCGACGTCAAGCAGTTGCTGGGCTTCGAGAAGGGCTTGCACGACGACCTGCAGTCCAAGCATGCTGCCCTGGTGGAGAGCATCGAGTCGAAGAAGGACTTGGGCAAGGACGACGAAGCCCTCTTGAAAACGGCCATTGCCGAATTCAAGAAGAACGGCGCGTATTGATGCATCCACCCTCCACCCTGATCCAGTCCATGCGCGCCCAGATCGCGTTGTCGCCGCTCGCCGAGCCAGTCCGGCTGCTTGCGACCGCATGGCGCCGCATGGCTGAAGGAGAACCTGCATGCCTGGCATGAAAGAAGTTCGCGTCAAGATCAAGAGCGTGCAGAACACGCGCAAGATCACGAAAGCCATGGAAATGGTGGCTGCGTCGAAAATGCGCAAGGCGCAGGAGCGCATGCGCGCAGCCCGACCTTACGCCGAGAAGGTGCGCTCCATGACCGCCAACCTCAGCCAGGCCAACCCCGAGTACAGCCATCCCTTCATGGTGACGCGCAGCCCGGTGCGCAAGGTGGGCGTCATCCTGGTGACCACCGACAAGGGCCTGTGCGGCGGCCTCAACACCAATATCTTGCGTGCCCTGACCCAGAACATCAAGGACTGGCAGGCTGACGGCGTTGCGGTGCAGGCCTGTGCCATTGGCAACAAGGGTTTGCAATTCTTCAACCGCCTGGGTGTGAATGTCGTATCCCAGTTGGTGCAGATGGGGGACAAGCCGCATCTGGACAAACTCATCGGCCCCGTCAAAGTGGTGCTGGATGCCTACGAGCGCGGCGAGATCGATGCCATCCACATCGCCTTCAGCAGTTTCGTCAACACCATGAAGCAGCAACCGCGCGTCGAACAACTCGTCCCGCTGTCCAAGCAGGCCCTGCGCACCTCCGAGGCGGAGCGCAAGCAGCACAGCTGGGATTACATCTACGAGCCCGACGCCAAGCCGGTGATCGATGCGCTGCTGGTGCGCTACATCGAAGCGCTGGTCTATCAGGCCGTGACCGAGAACATGGCGTGCGAGCAATCGGCCCGCATGGTGGCGATGAAGGCAGCGTCTGACAACGCCAAAACCGTGATCAGCGAACTGCAACTGGTCTACAACAAGAGCCGTCAGGCTGCCATTACCAAAGAATTGTCTGAAATCGTCGGGGGCGCAGCCGCCGTCTGAGGCGTTGCCACCCATCACTGCATACTGGAGAACTAGATGAGCACGGCCCAAACCCAAGGCAAGATCGTTCAGTGCATCGGCCCTGTGATCGACATTGAATTCCCGCGCGAGCACATGCCCGTCGTGTACGAGGCACTGCGTCTGTCCGACAACCAGGACATGGGGTTGGCGGAGAAAGGCATCACCTTTGAAGTGCAGCAGCAAATCGGTGACGGTGTCGTGCGCACCATTGCCCTCGGATCGACCGACGGCCTGCGTCGCGGCATGGCGGTGGACGCCACCGGCGAGCCCATCACCGTGCCTGTGGGCAATGGCACCCTCGGGCGCATCATGGATGTGCTGGGCCGCCCGATCGACGAAGCCGGCCCCATTGCCTGCGACGAACGCCGCTCCATCCACGCCAAGGCGCCGAAGTTCGATGAACTGTCGCCTTCGGTCGACCTGCTCGAAACCGGCATCAAGGTGATCGACCTGGTCTGCCCGTTTGCCAAGGGCGGCAAGGTCGGCCTGTTCGGCGGCGCAGGGGTGGGCAAGACCGTGAACATGATGGAACTCATCAACAACATCGCCAAGCAGCACAGCGGCTTGTCGGTGTTTGCCGGCGTGGGCGAGCGTACCCGCGAAGGCAATGACTTCTACCACGAGATGGAGGAGTCGAACGTGCTCGACAAGGTGGCCATGGTGTTCGGCCAGATGAACGAGCCTCCGGGCAACCGCCTGCGCGTGGCGCTGACCGGCCTGACCATGGCGGAGAAATTCCGTGACGAAGGCCGCGACATCCTGTTCTTCGTCGACAACATTTACCGCTACACATTGGCCGGCGTGGAAGTCTCCGCGCTGCTGGGACGCATGCCGTCCGCCGTGGGCTATCAGCCGACGCTGGCCGAGGAAATGGGCGTGCTGCAGGAACGCATCACCTCCACCCGCACCGGGTCGATCACGTCCATCCAGGCCGTTTACGTCCCTGCCGACGATTACACCGATCCCTCCCCTGCCACCACCTTCGCCCACCTGGACTCCACCGTGGCGCTGTCGCGGGATATCGCCTCGCTGGGCATCTACCCCGCCGTCGATCCGCTCGACTCCACCTCGCGCCAGCTCGACCCGAACGTCGTGGGCGAGGAGCACTACAACACCGCCCGTTCGGTGCAGGGCATTCTGCAGCGCTACAAGGAACTGCGCGACATCATCGCCATTCTGGGCATGGACGAACTCTCGCCCGAAGACAAGCTCACCGTGTCGCGCGCCCGCAAGATCCAGCGCTTCCTGTCGCAGCCGTTTCACGTTGCCGAGGTGTTCACCGGCTCTCCCGGCAAGTACGTGCCGCTGAAGGACACCATCCGCGGCTTCAAGATGATCGCCAACGGCGACTGTGACGCCTTGCCCGAACAGGCTTTCTACATGGTCGGCACGATTGACGAAGCCTTCGAGAAAGCCAAGAAACTGAACTGATCGCTGCGTCTGCCCAGCGCCTGCCGGTTCGCTCGCCGGCCTGGCCAGCCCACGCGTCTCAAGGTCTACCCGGAGTCACCATGAACACTTTTCAAGTCGATGTGGTCAGCGCCGAAGAGCTGATCTATTCCGGGCAGGCGCGCTTCGTCGCCTTGCCGGGTGAGTCCGGCGAGCTCGGCATTCTGCCCGGTCACACGCCGCTCATCACCCGCATCAAACCGGGAGCGGTGCGCATCGAGCGCACCGACGGCACCAGGACCGAGGACGATTTCGTCTTCGTCGCCGGTGGTGTGCTTGAAGTCCAGCCCAAGCATGTGACGGTCCTGGCCGACACCGCCATCCGTGGCAAGGACCTGGACGAAGCCAAGGCCCAGGAAGCCCTCAAGCTGGCGCAGGACAACCGTGCCAGTGCCAAGGACGCGCAGGACATTGCCGTCGTTGAAGGCGAGCTTGCCATGCTGGCCGCGCAACTCGCCGCGATTCGCAAGCTGCGCAATCGGCCCCATTGAATCGGCATCCGCCCCAGCAACAAGCCCGCTCAGCGTCAGCCAGCGGGCTTTTTGCTGGGGCTCCAGATGGCATCCGGGCTGCGAAGCAGGTCATGGCCCGATGATCCGGCACCGCCGATCGGCGCGCTGACGGGCCGGGAAGGCTGGACGACGCGTGAGCCATCAACCACCGCCTGATGGCCTCGCCACCGCACGGCGTGGGTCCGCCGATTCAGTTCACGCGTTCCACCGCGAGGGGCCTTTTCTTGCCGTGCACGAACATCGAGAGGGTGATGCTGGGATGCACCAGCTCGCCGGTCGAGGTGAAGCGGATGTGGGACTTGGTGATGCCGTCGTCGTCCACGTCCCGGATGGCGTGGAGGTAAACCTTGGGATCCGCCGATCGGGCCTTCATCATGGCATGGGCCAGCACCATGGCGGCGTCATAGGCGTAGGGCGAGTAGAGCTGGAAGGCGTCCCGGCCGAAATGCCGGATGTAATCGGCTTTCCAGGCCTGGCCCCTGGGCAACTGGCTCAGGGGCACCCCGCCCTGGGCGCAGATCGTGCCATTGACGGCCGGGCCGGCAAGTGTCGCCATGGCTGGCGCGCAAATCCCGTCGCCCCCCATGAGCGTGGCCTTCATCCCGAACTGGCGCATCTGCCGCAACAGCGGGCCGGCCTGGCTGTACATGCCGCCATAGAACACCACATCCGGGTGGAAGCCCCTGATGCGGGTGAGAATGGCCGAGAACTGCGTGGTCTTGTCGTCGGTGTATTCACGGTCCACCACCGTCATGCCATCGCGTTTCGCCGTGGCGGCAAACACATCGGCAACGCCTTCACCGTAGGCCGTGCGGTCGTCGACCACGGCAACGCGCTTGGCTTTGAGTGTGTGGTCGGCATAGTTGGCCAGGCCGGCGCCGAGAGCGTCGTCATTGGCAATCATGCGGAAAAACGTCTTGTAGCCCTGCTGGGCGATTTTCGGGTCGGTGGAGGATGGCGTGATCTGCGGGATGCCCGCTGCGCTGTAGATGCGGGCCGCCGGGAAGGTGCAACCCGAGGTCTGGTGGCCGACGACACCGTTCACATGCTCGTCCACCAATTTCTGCGCCACCAGGGTGGCCTGGTTGGGCAGGCCCTGATCGTCCTCGGCGTCCATGACCCAGCGCACCGGTTCACCAGCAATGCGGGCATGCTCTGCGTTGAGCTTGTCGATGGCCAGTTGCACACCGTTCACGGCGTCCTGGCCGCTGGCGGAGAGCGGCCCCGACAGCGGCACCGCCACACCGATGACCACACGCAATGCGTCCGCCTGCGCCGTGGCGGTGCACAGCATCGGTGCAAACAGGGTGGCCAAAACGGCAAGTCGGCGTCGGAGGGCAGGGTGATGCGGCATGGCGAACTCCAGGAGACAGATCATCCGGCCCAGGTGGTGCCGGCGGGCACCAGCAATGCCGCGATGTGGGTGCAGGGCAGGCTCAGCGTAAGCAAGAATCGGGCGTGCGGTGTCGCCATTCGGGATGCCCCACTGCCGCGACGGGGCATGCCACGCGCCCGGCACGACAGAGCCCCGGCGCTGTGGCCGTCAGCCCACCAGCCGGCCGCGGCGCACCCGCAGGCCACGCAGTTGCGCTGCAGTCAAGGTGCCTGCTGAAGCCGTGTTATTCGGATCCCCGCCGCTGTCCGGGCGGGCGACCTGCAGCGCACTCAGCCCGCTGTGGGCGTGTGCGTGGCAAATGGCCAGGCCCAGCGCATCGGCGGCATCCGGGCCTGGCTGTCCGGGCAGGGCGAGCAGGCGCATGACCATCGCCTGCATCTGCTCCTTGCTGGCGCGGCCGTACCCGACGACGGATTTTTTGAGCTGCAGTGCGGTGTACTCCACCACCGGCAGCCCGCGCGCCACAAGCGCCGCGATGGCCGCCCCGCGCGCCTGCCCCAGCAGCAGTGTGGACTGCGGGTTGACGTTGACGAACACGATTTCCACCACCGCAATGTCGGCCCTCGCCTCCTGCGCGACCTGACTCACACCCTCGAACAGCGCCTTCAGCCGATCCGGCAGCGTGCCCTTCGGCACGCGAATCGCGCCGCTTGCCTGGTAATGCAGCCGCTGGCCCTGGGTTTCCAGCAGGCCATAGCCGGTGACGTTGAGTCCGGGATCGATACCGAGGATACGCATGGCGTGCATTGCACCACGGCGAGGGTCAGTGGCTCGATTTCAGTGGCGGAAGTGGCGTACGCCCGTGAGCACCATGGCCAGGCCGTGTTCGTCGGCGGCAGCGATGACTTCCGCGTCGCGCATCGAGCCGCCGGGCTGGATCACGGCCTTGGCGCCAGCGGCGGCGAGCACATCGACACCGTCGCGGAAGGGGAAGAAAGCGTCGGAGGCGACCGCACTGCCGCTCACCGTGAGCCCGGCGTTGGCGGCTTTGATGGTGGCGATGCGGGTGGAGTCGACACGGCTCATCTGCCCCGCGCCCACGCCAAGGGTCTGGGCGTCGCGCGCGAAGACGATGGCGTTGGACTTGGTGAACTTGGCCACGGTCCAGGCGAACAGCAGGTCGGCAATGTCAGCCTCGCTCGGTGCGCGCTTGGTCACCACTTTGAGGTCGGCCGCGGTGAGCACCGCGTTGTCGGCCGTCTGCACCAGGATGCCGGAATTCACGCGCTTCACGTCTTGCGCGTTGCGGCCCTGGGCCCAGGGGGTGGTGCCGTGGCGGTCCACGGGGTCGAGGTCGATGGCGAGCACGCGCACATTGGCCTTGGCGGCCAGCACGCCGAGTGCGGCGTCGCTGTAGGCGGGGGCGATGAGCACTTCGACGAACTGGCCGCTCAGCGCCTTGGCCGCGGATTCGTCCACCGTCTGGTTGAAGGCGATGATGCCACCGAAGGCCGAGGTGGGGTCGGTGGCGAAGGCCTTGCGGTAAGCGGCTTCGGCCGTGTCACCCAGCGCCACGCCGCAGGGGTTGGCGTGCTTGACGATGACGCAGGCGCCGGTGGCGAAACTCTTGACACACTCCCACGCGGCG
The DNA here is from genome assembly GCA_021846025.1 of Pseudomonadota bacterium. Taxonomy (GTDB): domain Bacteria; phylum Pseudomonadota; class Gammaproteobacteria; order Burkholderiales; family Burkholderiaceae_C; genus Thiomonas_A. The sequence goes on along the minus strand of JAJZDV010000059.1, from coordinate 9,950 downwards.
TCGGCGTCGGCGATGTTGTTGTAGCTCAGCTCCTTGCCCTGCAGTTGCCGCGCACGCGGCAGCGAGCCCGGGGCGGGATGCAGGTCGCGGTAGAACGCGGCGCTCTGGTGCGGGTTCTCGCCATAGCGCAGGTCCTGCAGCTTGATGAAGCTGGAATTGATCTGACCGGGGTAAGGCGCTTGCGTGCCATCGGCTTGCAGCGCCGACAGATAGTTGGAGATGGCGGCGTCGTACTGCGCGATGCGGTTGAACGCCGCCACCGCCAGCGCGAAGCGCGTGGCTTGCGACACCGTGCCGCTGGCCTCGAACTCGGCCAGCGCGGCCTCGTACTGGGCGTAATCGGTGAGCACACTCACGCCCTGCCAGTTCTTCGCCGCCGAGCGCACCATGGCCGGGCCGCCAATGTCGATGTTCTCGATCGCGTCGTCGAGCGTGCAGCCCGCCTTGGCCACGGTCGCCTCGAAGGGATAGAGGTTGACCACCAGCCAGTCAATCGCCTCGATGCCGTGGGCGGCGATGGCCTGCATGTGCGCGGGCACATCGCGCCGCGCCAGCAGGCCGCCGTGGACCTTGGGATGCAGGGTCTTGACGCGGCCGTCGAGCATCTCGGGAAAGCCGGTGTGCGCCGCCACCTCCGTCACCGGCAGGCCGGCTTCAAGCAGCAGTTTGGCGGTGCCGCCGGTGGACAGCAGCGTCACGCCTTGGGCGTGCAGGCGGCGTGCGAGGTCGAGGACGCCGGTTTTGTCGGAGACGGAGATCAGTGCGTACATGGGGGAACAGGCAGAACTCGGGAAGAACGGGTGCAGTGTGGCGGGGCAGTCGGTACGGCGGAGTCGTCGGTGATGCGATGGCGTCAGGCCGGTGGGTGTGCTGGAGCGGGCGGCCGGGGTGGCGTGCATGCCGTCTTCGGTCGCGCGCCCAGAGCGTTCGGCCCGGATCATGCCAGCACGCTCACCCCAAGCCAAGTGCGCAGGCAAAGCCTGGCGCGCGCAAGGCGGCGGTCATTTGATGAGTTTGTGGTCCTTCAGCTTTTTGCGCAGGGTGTTGCGGTTGATGCCCAGCCAGTCGGCCGCGAGCGACTGGTTGTCGTGCGTGCGGCGCATCACGGTTTGCAGCAGTGGCTTTTCCACGGTCTGCATCACCATGGTGTGAATGCCATGCGGCTCGGTACCGTTGAGGTCGTCGAAATACGCATCGAGACTGTCGATGACGCATTGCTCCAGGGAGGATTTCTTGCTCATCAGGCTGCCAGGGGAAGAAGGTCAAGGCCGATGGCGTTGGCATTGCCGTTGCCCAGCATGTCGAAATACGTGGCCACGGCGTCGCGCTGCGCCCGCGGCTCGGTCAGGGTGTTGAAGCGGGCGCGGAACGCGGTGGCGCCGGGCAGCTCGGCCACCGCCCAGCCCACATGCTTGCGGGCGGTTTTCGTCCCGGCATCACCATAGAACCGATGGTGGGCATCCAGATGCTGCAGCAGCCAGGTGCCTTGCTGCTGCCAGTCCGGGAGCGCAGGCTCGACGCCCCTGTCCAGCGCCTGGGCGATGTGGCCCAGCAGCCAGGGGCGTCCCAGGGCGGCCCGGCCGATCATCACCGCGTCGGCACCGGTCGCCAGCAGGATGGCCCGCGCGCCGGCCGCGCTGCCGATGTCGCCATTGGCCACAACCGGAATGCGCAACGCCTGCTTGATGGCGGTGACGGTGCCGTACTCAGCGTCGCCGCCGTAGCCCTGATCGCGGGTGCGCCCATGCACCACGATCATGGCCACGCCGGCATCTTGCGCAGCACGTGCAATGCGCGGCGCATTGCGCTCCGTGGTGCACCAGCCGGTGCGCATTTTCAGCGTCACCGGCACGCCCAGCGGTTGCATGGCCCGCACCACGGCTTCGACGATGCGCAGCGCCAGCGTCTCGTCCTGCATCAGCGCCGAGCCGGCCCAACGGCTGCACACCTTCTTTGCCGGGCAACCCATGTTGATGTCGATGATCTGCGCACCGCCCTGAACATTGGCGCGTGCGGCTTCGGCCATGTCGACCGGGTCGACCCCCACCAGTTGCGCCGTCACCGGGCCGGGTTCGCCGGTGTGGTCGCGACGGCGCGACGTCTTGAGCGTGTCCCACAACTCGCGTTTGGAGGTGACCATCTCGCTGACGCAGTGCCCCGCGCCCAGCCTTCGCGCCATCTGCCGCCAGGGCAGGTCGGTGACGCCGGCCATCGGGGCGGCGAAGACGCGGTTGGGCAGCACGAAGCGACCCAGGCGCAGCGTGCTCGGACTGGCTTCGACGGGAGTTTGTGGAGGTGGGGCGAGCATGGGAGAAGCGAGCCTGGGCGCAGTGCCTGCGCTGCCTGTTTTTTGTGCAGGAAGCGGATTCTAATCCCCCGGGTTCGAGCCGCCATGCGTTGCGCTCTGCCCGTCGTGCGCAGGCTTGGACGCAGCCCGCGCGGCGGCCTCCCGTCGTTGGCGCAGGACACGCCAAAGTCGCAGCTTGTCGGTGTCGCCGAGGGTGCCCCAGGCGGCGATTTCATCCAGTGTGCGCCAGCAACCCTGGCAATAGCCGCTGGTGGTGTCCATGGCGCAAATCTGGATGCAGGGCGAGGGGACGGGCATGGCGGGTGCTTGGGTGGAGATTGGGCCGAAGGCCGGCGACCTGCAGGCGGCAGTTTCAGGCGACGGGCGCTGCCGTGACGACGCTGGGTGCGGCGCCCAGCCAGCGTCGCAGGTCGTCGGGTGCCAACGGGAATACCGCGTGCGGATGACCGGCCGCGGCCCAGATGCGAGCGAAGCGCCACAGGCTCTGGTCGATCAGCGCCAAGGGGGGGTCACGATGCCCCACCGGGCTCACCCCGCCGATGGCGAAGCCGGTGCGGGCGCGCACAAAGCCCGCATCGGCCCGTGCCAAGGCACCCACCTGCTGCGCCACCAGCGCTTCGTCCACGCGCCGGTCGCCGGCGCACACCACCAGGACGGCACGGTCGCTGTCGACATGGCGGAAGACGATCGACTTGGCGATCTGCCCGAGCTGCACGCCCAGCGCGTCGGCCGCTTGTTGCGCGGTGCGCGCAGCAGCGTCGAGCATCACGGGTGAGGCGTCGTGGCCCAGGTCTCGCAGCACGGCGGCAACACGCCGGGCCGACTCCGACGACGCGAACATGGGGGATGGGGGGGACGGATGCGTCATGGGCACGGTCGCATCGCCTGCCGTGCAGCGGCCCGCCGCAGGTTGCCTCCCGGTTGGCTGTCGCCCGAGCGGCTGCCGTGCGATCGATGCGGGCGGGCGCGCAGAGTCCTGGCGTTCCACACGATGCTGCGCTGCATCCGGGTCGCTCAGGCCGTGGCCTGCGCCGGCGTGGAGCCGAGCTTGCTGCCCGCGCTTTGCCACATCGTCAGCAGCGCCCGACCGGCACGGCTGTTGTTCGGCCGGCCGATGCTGCGGCTGATGAAGTCGCCGGCCTCGACCACGGCGCGAAGGTCCACGCCGGTGTGCAACCCCAAGCCTTGCAGCAGGTAGAGCACGTCTTCGGTGGCGACGTTGCCGGTGGCGCCTTTCGCATAGGGGCAGCCGCCCAGGCCGGCAACCGAGGCGTGAAAAATACTCACCCCCGACTGCAGCGCGGCGAGGATATTGGCCAGCGCCTGGCCGTAGGTGTCGTGGAAATGACCGGACTGGCGTTCGATGGGAAAGGCTCCGGACGTGGCCTCGAACACCGCCTGCACCCGGCCCGGCGTGCCCACGCCGATGGTGTCGGCGATGTCGATCTCATCGCAACCGAGCGCCGCCATGCGCTGCACCACCGCGACCACGGCGGCGGGCGGCACCTCGCCCTGGTACGGGCAGCCCAGGGCGCAGGAAATGCTGCCACGCAGGCGCACCCCGGCCGCCTTGGCGGCTTGCGCCACGGGTTCGAAGCGGGCGATGGATTCAGCGATCGAGCAATTGATGTTGCGCCGGGCGAACGCCTCCGATGCAGCGCTGAACACCACCACCTCGTCCGCGCCAGCGGCCAGCGCCGCGTCCAGCCCCTTCAGGTTGGGCACCAGGGCCGAATACGTCGTGCCGGGGTGGCGGCGGATGGCGGCCATGACCTGCGCGCTGTCGGCCATTTGCGGCACCCATTGGGGCGAGACGAAAGCCGCGGCTTCCACATTGGCAAAGCCCGCCGCGCTGAGACGGTCGACGAGTTCGACCTTGACCGCCAGCGGCACCGGGTTGGCTTCGTTCTGCAGCCCGTCGCGCGGGCCGACCTCGACCAGCTTGACATGGCGGGGAAGGGTCATCGGGCTCATGCTCATCTCCTCGTGGTCTCGTCCGGCAACGGTCTGCCGGACCGGTCGCCTTCAATACCCCAGCCGCGCGTCCACCACGCCGCCGGGCTGTTCGCCGCGCTCGATCGCGGCGATCTTGCGCATCACCTGCGCCGCCGCCGGGCCGACCAGGGTTTGCGCCGCCACATGCGGCGTGATGCGGGCACGCGGGTGGTGCCACAGCGGGTCATCCGGCGGCAGCGGCTCGGTGGAGAACACGTCGAGCGTGGCACTGGCGAGGTGGCCGCTGTGCAGCATGTCGAGCAAGTCATCCTGGTCGAGCACGGCGCCACGGCTGGCGTTGACCAGATGCGCGCCCTTCGGCAAGTGACACAGGGCAGCGTAGTCCAGCAAGCCGCGGGTTTGCGCGGTGAGCGGCAACACCACCACCAGCACCCGGGTCTGGGCGAGAAAGGCGTCGAGCCGGTCCAGCGGATAGATCGGCCAGGGGGCGTCGAAGCCGGGGCGTGCCTGGCCGCTGCGGCTGCAGGCCAGCACCGGGAAGTCCATCGCCGCCACACGCCTGGCGGCGGCAAAACCCATCTGCCCCAGGCCGAGAAAGCCGATGTTGAAACTCCCGCGCGGCGGCAGCACCAGGGGCTCCCAGCGGCCCTGGCGCTGCAGCGCGGCGTAGTCGGCCATGCGGCGCCAGGCGTGCAGCACGGCTTCACTCACATAGTCGGCCATCTGCCGGCCCATGCCGGCGTCCTCCAGGCGGATGAGCGGCACGCCGGGCAGGCTGCGCCGCATCTGCGGCAGCACGGCGTCGACTCCGGCGCCGAGATTGAACACGGCGCGCAGGCCGAGCTGGCTGCCGAGCCAGTCATGGGGGGGATGCCACACCAGGGCGAAATCGGCCTGGGCTTCGGGCTCGGCGCTGGCGTCGATGACCTCGACCGCGAGCTTGAGGTCGGCGGCATGCTGCACCAGCGCCTCGCGCCAGCGGCGAAACGGCTCATCAGGATCCCAGACGGCGAGGCGCATGCGCGAGCGGTGGAGAGGCTGGCCAGATTCGATGGGCTCAGGCGGCGCTGCCGGCCGTGGTGACGGCGGCATCCGGCTCGCTCGCGTCAGCCGGGCGCATGCGCAGCAGCAGGGCCCCCTCCTGAATCTGCTCGCCCACGGCCACCAGCACGGCGTCGATCACGCCGCCATCGATCGCCTGCAGCGTGTGCTCCATCTTCATCGCCTCCAGCACCAGCAGGGGCTGGCCCGCTTGCACCGCCTGCCCCGGCGCCACCAGCACTGCGGCAATGCGCCCGGGCATGGGGGCGCTCAGTCGGCCGTTGCCAGCCGCGCCGCCGGGGCTGTGGGTGCCGGCTTCGCGCAGCGACAGCATGGCGTGGCCGTCGGGCGTGAACACATGCAGGCGCGCGGGTTTGGCGGCGTGGCTGTCGTGCCGGTCTTCGCGCTGCCGCACGACATGGGCGCGCAGCGTCTGCTCCCCCCAGCGGATGGACAGCGCCAGTTCGTTCGGGCCGCTGGGCAGAGCATGCCACTGCAGCGGTTGTGGTGGCGATGCCGCCAGGGCCAGTCCCCAGCCACCTTCGGCGCTGCGCATCAAGCGGGCCGGCAGCGCCTGCGTGCCTTGCGTTGCGAGCTGCCAATGCAGTTCACGCGCCGGCAACACGCCGTTGCTCCAGCCATCAGGGGCGCTCCAGGGATCGAGGGTTTGGTGCGCTCGTTCGGCTTCGAGCAGGGCGCAGCTTGCGGCCAGGGCGGCGTGTTCGGGCGCCAGCGTTTCGGCCAGCAGCGTGCCCTGCTCGCGGACGATGAGGCCCGTGTCCATGTGGCCCGCCATGAAGGCGGGCGATTGCACCAGGCGGCGCAGGAACGCCGCATTGGTGTCGGGGCCGACGATGCGCACGGCTCCAAGCGCCTGCGCCATCCGCGCCAGGGCCTGTGCACGGGTTTCTCCCCAGGCGATGAGTTTGGCGATCATCGGGTCGTAATGCGGGGTGATGGCGTCGCCCTCGCGCACGCCGCTGTCCACCCGCAGCGTGGCAGGGTCGCTGCCCGCCCTGAAGGCGGCATGCGGCGGCAGCGCCAGGCGCGCAAGCCGGCCGGTGGATGGCAGGAAGCCCGCGGCAGGATTCTCGGCGTACAGCCGCACTTCCACGGCGTGTCCATGCGGCAGCTGCGGCGCCGCGGGCAGCGGCTCGCCAGCGGCCACGCGCAGTTGCCAGGCCACCAGGTCCAGCCCGGTGATCATCTCGGTGACGGGATGCTCGACCTGCAGCCGCGTGTTCATCTCCATGAAATAGAAGCCGCGGATGCCGCCGGCGCCATCGCCTTCGGCAATGAACTCCACCGTCCCGGCGCCGACATAGCCCACCGCCTGCGCCGCCGCCACCGCGGCCTGCGCCAGCGCGGCGCGCTGCTCGGGCCTGATGCCAGGCGCCGGGGCTTCCTCCACCACCTTCTGGTGGCGGCGTTGCAGCGAGCAGTCGCGCTCGAACAGCGCCACGGTTTTGCCGTGGGTGTCGGCGAACACCTGGATCTCGATATGGCGCGGATGGCGCACCAGGCGCTCGATCAGCACCGCGTCGTTGCCGAACGCCGCCTTCGCCTCGCGCCGGCACGACGCCAGCGCGGCGGGAAAGTCCGCGGCGGCGAGCACCTCGCGCATGCCCTTGCCGCCGCCGCCCGCGCTGGCCTTGATCAGCACCGGGTAGCCGATGCGCGCGGCTTCGGCGGCCAGAAGCGCGTCGTCCTGCTCGACGCCGTGGTAGCCCGGCACCAGCGGCACACCGGCCGCTTGCATCAGGCGTTTGGACTCGGCTTTCAATCCCATCGCTTGGATGGCTGCCGGCGGCGGGCCGATGAAGACCACGCCTGCATCCGTGCAGGCCTGGGCAAAGGACGCGTTTTCACTCAGAAAGCCGTAGCCCGGATGCACCGCCTGCGCCCCGCTGTCGCGCGCCGCCTGCAGGATGCGCGCGGCATCGAGATAGCTCTGCGCCGCGGCAGCCGGTCCGATGCAGATGGCGTCGTCGCAAGCCGCCACATGCGCTGCCCGGGCATCGGCCTCGGAATACACCGCCACGGTGCGGATGCCGAGTTCCCGGCAGGTGGCCGCGACGCGGCAGGCGATCTCGCCGCGATTGGCGATCAACACGGTCGTGAACATCTCAGCAGGCCTCCAGGATTTGCGCGGCGAGATCACCTGCCACGGCGCTGTGCGCCGGCAGTCGATTTGGCTGCGCCGCTGCGCGCCCCTTGCAGGGACGCTGGTCGCCGCGATTGGCGATCAACATGTTCGAGAACATCTCAACGGGCCTCTGGGGATGAAAGATGCGCGGGGAGGGGATGTCGCGGTTCAGGGCTTGTCCTGCACCTGCACATCGGTCACGTCGTGCAACGGCGGCAGCGCGCGTGGCGAGATGGCGGGTGGCGCGGGCGGCGGGCCGGGTTCGGGGCGGCCACTGAAGAGGCGCACCATCTTGCCGAGCAGGTCGCGGACGAAGCGAAAGCTCTTGCGTGCCAGCCACACCATGCCGATCAGGGCCAGCACCAGCGCGGCGAAGAACGCCAGCGGGTGCGCCCAAGAGAGCCACAGGCCGCCCAGCACCAGCGCGTCTTCGCTGAACGAGGCGCCGATGTTCGAGAAAGGTTCGGGCGAGGTGTTGATCGCGGCGCGGGTGGTGAGCTTGGTGCCGTGGCTGACGGCGGCCAGGCTGCCGCCCGCCGCTGCCGCCAGCGCGGCGACGAAACCGTGGTCGAGCTCGAACACGCTGGCAGCGAGCAAGGCGCCCATGGGAATGCGCAGGAGCGTGGAGATGAAGTCGAGCAGGCTGTCGACACCCGGAATCTTGTCGCCGATGAATTCGAGCAAGGCCAGCACCCCGGTGATGCCGACCGCCACCGGGCTGGCCAGCACGTGCAGCCCCACCGGCAACGGCACCCAGCCGGCCAGGCCGGCCACGCCGACGGCGAACATGACCAGGAAGGCGCGCAGCCCGCTGGCCCAGCCGAGCGCGGCGGCGAGAGCGAGCAGTTGCAAGGTGTCGCTGCTGGGTGTGGTCATGGGCGGCTTCGGGCTGTAGCAGCCGGGGGCGGGGTCAAAGTGTGGGCCAAAAGGCGAGCAGGCGGCGGACCGGAACGGGATGGAACGCGCCATTCAATGCGCGGTTTGCATCGGAATGACACGATGAGGTGCCGGCGCCATCGCGGTGGGTGCAGCTTGCTGGCCCGTGGCCCGCAGCCCGAGCCGGACAAACAGCGCGCGGTCGGCATCGACGTCGGCGTTGCCGGTCACCAGCAGGGTGTCGCCGTAGAAGATGGAGTTGGCGCCGGCGAGGAAGCACAGCGCCTGGATGCCGTCGCCCAGTTCCTTGCGGCCGGCCGACAGGCGCACCCACGCCTTCGGCATGGTGATGCGCGCGGCGGCCACGGTGCGCACGAACTCGAAGGGGTCGAGGTCGGGCGCGTCCTCCAGCGGCGTGCCGGCCACGCGCACCAGGGAGTTGATGGGCACGGATTCGGGATAGGGGTCGAGCCCGGCGAGCTGCGCCAGCAGCCCGGCGCGGTCGCGCCGGCTCTCGCCCATGCCGACGATGCCGCCGCAGCACACGTGCATGCCGGCCTCGCGCACGACGTGCAGCGTGTCCAGGCGTTCCTGGTAGGTGCGGGTGGTGATGATGCTGCCGTAGAACTCGGGCGAGGTGTCGAGGTTGTGGTTGTAGTAGTCCAGCCCGGCGTCGGCCAGGCGCTGCGCCTGCCGGGCGTTGAGCATGCCCAGGGTCATGCAGGTTTCCAGGCCCATGGCCTTGACGCCCTCGACGATGGCGGCCACCTTGTCGATGTCGCGGTCCTTGGGCTCGCGCCAGGCGGCGCCCATGCAGAAGCGGCTGGCGCCGGCGTCTTTCGCCGCCTGGGCGTTGGCCAGCACGAGGTCGGCGTCCATCAGCTTGTCGGCTTTCACGCCAACGTCGTGGTGGGCCGACTGCGGGCAGTAGCCGCAGTCTTCCGGGCAGCCGCCGGTCTTGATCGACAGCAGCGAGGAGAGCTGCACCGCGGTGGGGTCGAAGTGGGCGCGATGCGTCTGCTGCGCCTGCCACATCAGTTCGGGCAGGGGCAGGGCGAGCAGGGCTTCGATGCGCTCGGGCGTCCAGGAGGAGGTGGGGGTCGTGGTCATGGCGGATTGAGCGACGGATTCAGGAGGGTTGCACCCAGGAAGGTTTGCGCTTGGCGAGGAAGGCGGCGAGGCCTTCGCGCCCTTCGGTGCTGGCGCGGGCGTCGGCAATGCGTTCCGCGGTGTCGGCCAGCAGCGCCTCGTTCAGCGGGCGGTAGGCCGCGTCGGCCAGCAGCCGTTTCGCGGCAGCCAGCGCCTGGGGCGAGGCGCCCAGCAGCGCTGCACACCATTGTTGCACCTGGGCATCGAGCGCGGCGGCGTCGGTCGCGACCTCGTGGATCAGGCTGTTCTGCCGCGCTGTGGCGGCGTCGAAAATCTCGGCGGTCAGGGTGTAGCGCTGCGCCGCACGCGGGCCCATCGCCCGCAGCACATGCGGGGCGATGGTGGCGGGAATCAGCCCGAGCTTGACTTCGCTCAGGCAAAAGCGCGCGGACGCGGCGGCCACCGCCAGGTCGCATGCCGCCACCAACCCCACGCCGCCACCGAAGGCGTCGCCCTGCACGCGGGCGATCACCG
>JAJZDV010000058.1 GCA_021846025.1 Pseudomonadota bacterium | reverse complement strand
CCCGATCCACGCGCAACGGTTGCCGGCGGCGGGCTCTTGGCGGTGAGCGGCACCTGGTGGCGTCCGAGGCGCGAAAATAGCGCCGGCAAGCCCGGGGATCGTGCCCCGGTGGAGTCGACCCGGTGCGTCGTCCAGCCCGTCTGATCCAAGCCCTTCGTGGCCTCATCTTCATGCGTTTCATCACGGCTCACTCAAGCCACACCCACTGGACCGCCGCCTTGGAGCAGGCGCTGAGCCAAATCGCGCGGGCGCGAGCTCGGCCCGACACCATTGCCCGGCCGAACCTGGGCATCGTTTACTTCACCGAGGCCTTTGCTCCGATGGCTGAGGAGCTTCTGCTGGCCTTGCGTGTGCGCACCGGGGTGACGCACTGGGTGGGTGGCGTGGGGGTGGGCATCGCGGCCGATGGGCAGGAGTATCTCGACCAACCGGCGCTGGCTTTGATGCTGCTGCAAATCCCGCTGCGCGATTTCCGCGTGTTCTCCGGACTCAAGCCCCTGGCCCCGGCAACTGCCGGTTGGCGCGGCGCCGAGACCGCCCTGGTGCATGGCGACCCGGCGACGCCCGACATGGATGACCTGGTGCGTGACATGGCCGGACACACGGCGTCGAACCGGGTCTGGGGCGGTTTGGTGTCGTCGCGTCAGGCCGCGGTGCAGATTGCCGACGGGGTGTTCCTGGGCGGCATGTCGGGCGTGGCGTTTTCCTCGCGCGTGGCCCTGGCCGGCGGGCTCACCCAGGGTTGCGAGCCGGTGGGGCCGCTGCGCGCCATCACCCGCTGCACGCAGAACGTTGTGTACGCCCTCGACGGCGAACCGGCGCTGGGCTTGCTGCTGCAGGACCTCGGCGAGGAGGCGCTGGAACTTCCGCGCTTGGCGCCGCGGTTGCGTGCCACCCTGGCGGGACTGTCGCCGGGCTTTGCCGAGGCGCACTCCACGGTGCGCCACATTGGCGCGGAGACGTCCATGCGCCACCTCGTCGGCGTGGATCCCTCGGGCCACGGCGTGGCGATCGCCGGTGCTCCCGAGCCTGGCATGATGCTGCGCTTTTGCCGCCGCGACGCGCACGCGGCGCGGCGTGACCTGATCCGCCTGTGTGCCGAAGTCCGCGAGGATCTGGAGCAGCGCCGCGAGGCGCGCATGGCCACCACCTTGCCGCAGGCTGCCGCCAGCGCCGGTGCGCCTCTGGCGCCGGTGCCCGCGCGTGGCGCCGTCTATGTGTCGTGCACCGGCCGAGGCGGAGCCCACTTCGGCGGGCCTTCGGCCGAACTGGCCTTGGTTCGCCGGCACCTGGGCGACATCCCGCTGATCGGCTTTTTCGCTGCCGGGGAAATTGCCGGCGATCGGCTTTACGGCTACGCCGGAGTTTTGACCGTCTTCAGCGACAACCCGGCAATGTAAGTGCTTGCTTAGTCTGTAGGCCTTATTTTCCGGCTTGTGAACAATCCGCCATGGGGCTCGATCGGGCCTCCGGAGGGCCACGGCGGGTTCACAGGACGGGGCGGGTGAACTGAAACAGGGCCGCCTGCTGCGCGCTCTCCGCGTTATCCTGCCACGACACGTAGGTGTCACGCCCTTGCGCTTTGGCGCGGTACATGGCGACGTCGGCGCGCAACAGCAAAGTCTCCAGAGGATGCGCGAAGTCGGGTTCGTCGGTGGCGATGCCGATGCTGGCCGTGGCCAGCAGTTCCTGGTCCTGAAGCCGGTAGGGTTCGCGCAGGCATGCCAGCAGGTGGCGGGCGCTGTCTTCAGCCAATCGGCTGGCGGGCAGATTGGGCAGGAGCACGGCGAATTCGTCGCCGCCGAGGCGGGCACAGACCGCGTCGGGCCCGGCGGCGGTTTGGATGCGGCGTGCGGCCTCCTGGATCAGGGCGTCGCCGGCGGCATGACCGAACCGATCGTTGATGCGCTTGAGGCCGTCGAGATCCAGCCACAGCACCGCCAGCAGGCACCGGCTGCGTCGCGAGCGCTCCAGCACCGTGCCGCCCGCTTCAAACAACCCACTGCGATTGCACAGTCCGGTGAGTGGATCGCGCAGGGTCAAAGCCTGCAAGCGAAGTGCGCGCTCACGCATCTGGCCGACACGAATGGACAGGCCAAAGCTCATGAGCAGTGCCAGAACGACCGCGGCCCACTCGAAGGCCTCGGTCGTCCAGAAATTTTCCGGCAGCAACCCGGCGCTGCGTCCCAGAGTGGCGAAGCCGCTGGCGAGGGTGAGCGTGCAACTCAGCAACAGGATTCCAGCTGGCACGAAGTGGCTGCGCGTGCGCAGGACCGCCGCCACGGTGATGGTCACCGCACTGAGCGCGATGAGCCCCAGGGATGGCTGCAACAGCCAGGCCGTGCTCGGCAGCAATCGCATCGCGGCCAGCGCCAGGCAGAACCATTGCAGCAGCGCCAGTGCCAGATCCATGGGCGCCATGCGTTGCGCCAGCAGCAGGTAGACGCGGACGAAGTACAGGCCACCGGCGCTCATCAGCAAGCTGGAGACGACGGGCAAAACGGTCTGCAGAGCCAGTTGTTCAGGCCAAAGATAGAGCAGGCCCACCCCGGTGATGCTGAGCAGATAGAGCACGGTGGCCGATTGCCACAGCACATAGGCCGCGTATGCCGGGTCGCGTGAGCTGAGAAAAATCGCGCTGTTGTAGAGCACCAGACCGAGCAGTAAACCCAAGAACAGCCCCTGCATCAGGGCGTCGTGATGCGTGCTGGCTTCGTAGGCCTCGGGGTTCCAAATCTGCAAGGCCGGCGTCATGGCCTCGTCCTGTGCAAGCTTGAGCAGCACGGTGGTCGGGCTGGTGATGCGTGGCAGTTCGAAGGCTGTGTGGCGCAGATGGCTGAGGCGCTGCAGCGCCAAGGGTTCAACGCCTGGGATCGGGCCCCCGTGTTCGGCCTCGATCACCAAAAAGGCGCGGGCCTCGGACCAGACCGGGCGACCCAGTTCCAGGATGAAGAGCCCGGGCGCCGAAGCCGCGGCCTCCAGCCGCAGCCGCACCCACACGGGACGCCGGCTGACACCGAGATTGTTGTCGGCCGAGCGCTGGAACAAGCGATCCGGCAACTGCGCGACCTGCACGGCTTCAAGATTGGCGCCGGTCTGGTGCCAGGCGCCGAAACGCAGGCCGGCCTCGATTCGGCCCGCGCGCGGCAGCGGCGTGCGGGGCAACAAGATGGCGGGCCTCGCGGTGGCGGCCCTGGGCGGGCCGCGCCCGGGCACGGCCGCCTGGCGATCGGGCGGGGCGGACCCGGGTTTTGCCTGGGCGTCGAACACGGCTGCGGTGTGCGCCATGGGCCGGATCCCAGCCGGTTTCTTGAAGGCCGCGTCCGCAGCGTCATGCTGCGGCGCCGCAGCCGCTGCCCGTGGAGCCGAAGCCACGGGCGCGAGGGGTTGTGCGAGCAACGCAGCCGGGAGCCACAGGCCAAGCCCGAGCAGAACAGCCAGCGGCCCGTTCCGTCGGTCCTTGCGGCGCGGTGGTGACGACCCAAGCCCCATGATGGCGCGCTCCACGGTAAGCCCCAAGGCAAATCAAGCGGGCGAAACGGCAGTGTAGGGGCGCGGTGCCGGGCTGCCATCGCCCGTTCGGGGGACTGCGCCAGCCGGCGATGGGGCGTCCAGGCCCTGCGGCTTTGCCCCGGTGCGGTTCACCCAGTGCGGGCGCAAGGGGGCCGCGGGCTGTTGCGCGCGTTTCAGGCCTTTGAGCGCAACAACGCGATGAGGCCGTTGAGTTCGTCGAGTGAGTGAAAGCCCAGGCTGATGTCGCCGCGCAAGCCGGCGCCATTGCCCTTGACGCGAATGTGCACGGGCGCAGCCAGATGCTCGGCCAACTCGGTTTCGAGGCGTTGCAATTCGCGGGCATCGCGGTCGGGTGCCGCGACGGTGCGCGGCCTGGCGCTGCCATCTTGCGTCGCGCGGGTGCACAGGCGCTCGGTTTCACGCACCGACAGGCGCTTGGCGTGCACGTGTTGCGCCACCTGGACCTGCGCTGCGCCTTCCAGCGCCAGCAGGGCGCGGGCGTGGCCCATGTCCAGGTCACCGGCCAGCAGCATGGCCTGCACCGGCGGCGCCAGGTTGATGAGGCGCAGCAGATTGCTCACCGCGGCGCGCGAGCGCCCCACCGCCTGCGCGGCTTGCTCGTGGGTGAAGCGAAACTCGGCGATGAGCCGCTGTATGCCCTGGGCCTCTTCCAGCGGGTTCAGGTCTTCCCGCTGGATGTTCTCGATCAGCGCCATGGCCAGTGCGGCCTGGTCGGGCACCTCGCGCACCAGCACCGGAACCACGTCCAGCCCTGCCAGCCGGGCGGCCCGGGTGCGGCGCTCGCCGGCGATGATCTCGTAGCGTCCCTCGCCCAGCGGACGCACCAGGATGGGCTGCATCACACCCTGTGCCTTGATGCTTTCGGCCAGTTCGTACAGCGCGCCCTCGTCCATGCGGGTGCGTGGCTGGTATTTGCCGGGCACCAGAACTTCCAGCGGCAGGCTGGAGGGGCTGCCGGCCGGGGCGATATCGGCGCCTTGTGCGCCGAGCAGGGCTTCGAGGCCGAGGCCCAGGCCTTTGCGTTTTTTGCCGGAAGCCGGCGTTGGTGTGGTGGGGTTTGCGCTCATGGGAGGTTGGAGGCTTGGAATGGAGATGCTGCCGGGGGCGCCGCCGCAGCGGCATTCGCGGCCTGGGCGGCGGCGGCCAGTTGCTGCAGCCAGACGCGGCCCTGCGGCCAGTCGCCCAGCCCGCTGGCGCTGTTGATATGCCCGAGGGTGCCGATGGGCGTATGGCGGGCACCCCAGGCGGCGGCCATGCGTTCGGCCGCCTGGGGGCTGCAAAACGGGTCGTCGTTGCTGCTCAGCAGATGCGCCGGAAACGGCAGGTGCCGCAGTGGGTGACCGGTCCAGCTGTGCAGGGCGGGCGGCAAGTCGACTCGGGTCAGGTCGGGCGGGGCCACCAACAAGGCGGCAATCACCGGCCCGGCGCGCGGATTGCCGGTCGCGCCGTAGTGCGGACTGGCCGCGGCCCAGCCGGCGACGAGATGGCAGCCCAGGCTGTGCGCGACCAGCACCACCGGCGCCGGAACATCATGGACGGCGGCCTCGAGCTGGCAGATCCAGTCGCCGCGCAGGGGTGTGTCCCAATCGTGTTGCTGCACGCGCAGGTCGCCGTGCAGCGCTTCCCAGCGGCTTTGCCAGTGCTCGGGCCCCGAGCCTTGCCAGCCGGGCAGCTGGAGCATGGTGGGTGGAGCGAGCATGGTTTCAGGCGACGGCGGCAGTGACCGCTGCCGGGGTGCGGATGCGGCGCACCATTTCCTGCGCGAACTCGATGTAAGCGACCGCGCCCCGGCTGGACTTGTCGAACACCACTCCGGGCTGGCCATAGCTCGGCGCCTCGGCCAGGCGCACGTTGCGCGGAATGACGCTTTCGAACACCTTGGCGCCGAAATGGGTCTTGAGCTGTTCGCTGACCTGCTGCTGCAGGGTGATGCGCGGGTCGAACATCACCCGCAGCAGGCCGATGAGCACGAGCTCGGGATTGAACTTGGCATGCACCTGGCGCACGGTGTTGACCAGGTCCGACAGGCCTTCGAGAGCGAAATACTCGCATTGCATGGGCACGATCACGCCATGTGCGGCGCACAGCCCGTTGAGGGTGAGCAGCCCGAGAGAAGGCGGGGTGTCGATGAGGATGAAGTCGTAGTCCGGTGCGATCGGCTTGAGCAGGTCTTTCAGCCGGTGTTCGCGCCGATCCAGGTCCACCAGCTCGACTTCGGCGCCGGCCAGCTCGCGGTTGGCGCCGAGCACGTCGTAGCCGGCCTTGTCGCTGTGGCGACGGACTTCGGCCACCCCAGTCATGCCCAGCAGGACTTGGTAGACGCTCGGCGTGAGGCCGCGTTTGTCGATGCCCGAGCCCATGGTGGCGTTGCCTTGCGGATCGAGGTCGACCAGCAGGACGCGTTGGCCGACCTGGGCCAGCCCGGCGGCGAGGTTGACGCAGGTGGTGGTCTTGCCGACTCCACCTTTCTGATTGGCGACGCAAAAAACCGATGCCATGGGGCTCCTTACTGGGCTTGCTGAGGCTCGGAAGCCGCCGAATTGCTGCGTCGCAGCATCCAGACCACGCAGCGCTGCGCATCCAGATCGGGCACGTTCAACGTCTCCACACGGGCTTCAATCTCGGCGGGCAAAGCCGCCAATTCAGCTTGTGGCGCATGGCCTTTCATCGCGGCCCAGCAGCCATCCGCTGCGAGCAAGGGCCAGGTCAGCTGGACGAGCGTGCCGAGATCACTGAACGCCCGACTGGTGATGCAGTCGAATTGGGGCTGCGTCAGGTGCTCCACCCGGCCATGCGCCACCTGCACCTGGGGCAAGCGCAATTCGGCCGCCGCTTGCTGCAGGAACGCACACTTTTTTTGGACGGCGTCATTCAGCACGACAACCAGTTCGGGCCGCATGATGGCCAGCACAAGCCCGGGCAAGCCGCCGCCGGAGCCGACATCCAGCACGCGCCGTGGCGCGCATGCGCTCAGCATGGGCACGAGGGTGAGGCAATCCGCGAGGTGCAAAGTGAACATCTGCTGCGGTTCGCGAACCGCGGTGAGGTTGTAAACCCGATTCCAGCGTTCCAGCAGTTCCAGGTAGGCCAACAGCTGCGTGCGCTGCTTGGAACTGGCGGGAAGTTGCAGTGTGTGCAGCAGGTGGTCGAGTCGCTCGGCGGGGCTGACGCTCTGCGGAGGGCGTTGCAGCCCGCGCATGGCACGCTGGTCCTGGGCTTGTCCATGGTCGGCCAGGGCGCGGTCTTGAGCGGGGTTTGCACGCAGGCGTTGCATGAGTCGTCACGAGTCAGGCGGTTTGTGACGGGGCAGCCGGGCGGCGCAAGCGGTGTTTGCGCAAGTGCACCAACAAGAGTGAGATGGCGGCAGGAGTCACACCCGATACCCGCGAGGCTTGGCCCAGAGTTTGTGGCTGCGCGCGCCCCAGTTTCTGCCGCACCTCGATGGACAGGCCGGAGACCGTGTCGTAGTCGAGATCGGTCGGCAGGGGTTGATGTTCGTACTCGGCGGCTCGCTGCACATCTTGCTGTTGTCGGTCGATGTATCCAGCGTACTTCACGGCAATCTGCACCTGTTCGGCTTCCTCCGGCCGCAACGCTTGCGGTGGTGCAAAGCGACCCCCGAGCGCGTTGACCAGTCGGCTGTAGTCGACTTCGGGTCGGCACAGCAAGGCTTCGAGCCGGTATTCGCGCTCGATCGGCTGACCGACGAGTTGCAGCGCTTGTGCGGGAGGCAGGGTTTCGGGTTGCACCCAGGTGGAGCGCAGGCGCTGGCGCTCGCGCTCGATGGCCTCGCGTTTGCGGCAGAAGGCGTCCCAGCGGGCGTCATCCACCAGTCCGAGGCGACGCCCGGTTTCCGTCAGACGCAAGTCGGCGTTGTCCTCGCGCAGGCTCAAACGGTACTCGGCGCGACTGGTGAACATGCGGTAAGGCTCGCTGACTCCCTTGGTGACGAGGTCATCGACCAGCACACCGAGATAGGCTTGATCGCGTGACGGGCACCAGGGTTCGCGGCCCTGCACCTGCAGCGCCGCGTTGGCTCCGGCCAGCAGTCCCTGCGCTGCGGCCTCTTCGTAGCCGGTGGTGCCGTTGATTTGTCCCGCAAAGAAAAGGCCTTCGATGGCCCGCGTCTCGAGGGAGCTTTTCAATTCGCGCGGATCGAAATAGTCGTATTCAATGGCGTATCCCGGACGCAGCAAGTGCGCCTTCTCCAGGCCGGCAATGCTGTGCACCAGTTCGAGTTGCACATCGAACGGCAGACTGGTGGAAATGCCGTTGGGGTAAAACTCGTGGGTGCTCAGGCCCTCTGGCTCCAGAAAAATCTGATGGCTGTCCTTGCTGGCGAAGCGATGAATCTTGTCTTCGATACTGGGGCAGTAGCGCGGCCCGACACCTTCGATGACGCCGGTGTACATCGGGCTGCGGTCGAGCCCGCCCCGGATGATGTCGTGGGTGCCCGAGTTGGTTTGCGTGATCCAGCAGGGGACTTGTGTTGGGTGCTGCTCGACGCGACCGAGGAAGCTGAAAACGGGAATGGGATGTGCGTCGCCGGGCTGCCTTTGCATCTTGGAAAAGTCGATGCTTCGACCATCGATGCGGGGTGGCGTGCCGGTTTTGAGGCGCCCCTGGGGCAGTTGCCGTTCGCGGAGGCGTTGTGCCAGAGAAATGGAGGGCGGATCGCCGGCTCGACCGGCAGCGTGATGGTTCAGGCCAATATGGATCTTGCCATCGAGGAAGGTGCCGGCCGTGAGCACCACGCTGCGCGCAGCGAAGCGGATACCGCTTTGCGTGATGGCCCCCTTGACACGATCGCCATCCCCTGTGGACTCAATCCAGAGATCGTCGACGGCTTGTTGGAACAGCCAAAGGCGGGTCTGATTTTCGAGCCGATGGCGGATGGCGGCCTTGTACAGCACGCGATCTGCCTGGGCGCGCGTGGCACGAACAGCCGGGCCCTTGCTGCCGTTGAGCATGCGAAACTGGATCCCGGCAACGTCGGTTGCTGCTGCCATGGCGCCGCCGAGCGCATCGATTTCTTTCACCAGGTGGCCTTTTCCAATGCCCCCGATGGAAGGATTGCACGACATCTGGCCAAGGGTTTCGATGTTGTGTGTCAGCAGCATGGTCGTCGCACCCATGCGCGCGGCAGCCAGCGCTGCCTCGGTGCCGGCATGGCCGCCACCGATGACGATGACATCGAAACGTTCGGGAAAGTCCATGGTTTTAAGGGGGAATGGCTGCTGATTGTAGGTCCCCAAGCTTGGCTCGCGGCGTGTTTCACGTGAAACATCGCCGCGAGCCATCCGGCAGCGACCCAGTCGAGCGGGGCGGAACCTTGGCAAGCGCCGCTTGTGCAAGACGCATCGGGGCGCGGGCAAAGCATCCGCGTGCTTCGGGCATGGTGCTCATTGCTGTCCAGAAGCCCGCACCGGCTCTTGGCTTTGCATCGATCGACGCCTGGTGATGCCGCCGAGGGCTCTGTGCCCAGGGCGCCAGCCACACGGTCATCGACGGGTCGAACAACGGTGCCGTTGCAGACTTCCGGCGCAGGCAGGGGGAGGCAAGCCGTGCAAAGAGTGTTCGCTGCCCCGTGCACCAACTCAGCGGGCAGCGACACCGAAGAAGGCGTCCCAGGCGGTTTTGGCAATGAGCAAGGCCACGACGCCTAGAAACATCCATCGAACAAAGTGTGTGCCCCGACGCATGGCTAGGCGCGTGCCCAAAACACTGCCCGTGATATTGCTCACGGCAATGAGTGCTGCGTAAGGCCACATCACGTGGCCTTTGGACGCGAACAGCAGGAGCGCGGCCAGATTGCAGGCGACATTGACAACCTTGGCGCTGGCCGTGGCGTGAAGAAAGTCATAGCCAAAACCTCGCACGAACAGGAACACCAGGAAATTGCCCGTTCCGGGGCCAAAAAAGCCATCGTAAAAACCAATGACACCGCCCCCCATGGAGGCGAGAACCATCTCGGTGCGCCCGCTCAGGTGCGGTTTGTGGTGATGCCCCAGATCCCTGCGCCAGAAGGTGTAGACCAGGACGGCGGTGAGGATGAAAGGAAGTGCCTTGCGAAAATCGTCCGATTCGATGTGCGATATCGCAAGCGCGCCGAAAAATGACCCGACGAAGGCGGCCAGAGTGGCCGGCAAAACGGTGCTCCATGGAATGCGAACCCGTCGCACGAACGACAACATGGCCGCGGAAGTGCCCCAAATGGCCCCAGCCTTGTTGGTGCCAAACAAGGTTGCCGGCGGCGTGGTGGGAAAGGCCGAAAACAGCGCAGGGACCAGAATCAGCCCGCCGCCGCCCACAATGGAATCCACGAAGCCGGCGGCTAAAGCGGCAAACGCCAAAGTCAAGAGGCCGTAGTCCATGGGCGATGGGCAGGGGTTGGGAACGGGTGCGTCGGGCGCACGGCACTCTTGGACCCAAAGGGCGCCCAAAGAAAAGGCGCCTGAACCGTTGGTTCGGGCGCCCGTTTCAGCATATGGCCGCTGATGGCTTGGGGATACTGCGGTGGACCGCAACCCCTATGGGCTGTCTCCTCAGTGCTCCCCTTGTGTCATTGGGTGCTTGAGCATTGCGAATACGCAAGATTATTCAGGCAGAGGCACAAAGGCGCACGCGGGAAAACCCGACCCATTTTGGTGCGACGCAGCAAAATGGGGCAGCGCTGCTGCTCAGCGTCCCAGGCCGGGAAAGAGTTTGAGCAGACCATCACTCATCATCTCGACCGCGAGCGCGGCCAGAATCAGGCCCATGAGTCGCGTCATGACGTTGATTCCGGTCTTCCCCAGCGCCCTGGCAATGGGCTGGGCCGCGCGAAATGCCAGCGCGCAGGCCAGGGCAATGATCACGCCATAGGCGACCAGTACGAATTGGTCGGTCCAGTGGTGCGCCTTGTTAGCATAGATGATGACGGTACTGATGGTCGCTGGACCGGTGAGCAGGGGGATGGTCAGCGGCACGACGGCGACGCTGTCGCTGGCCACGGCCTCATCCACCTCCTCCGGCGTGGATTTCACGGCGCCCGGGTGGGCGTTGAGCATGCTGAAGGCCGAGACCAGCAGCAGCATGCCACCGCCAACTTGAAAAGATGCCAGTGAGATACCGAAAAAATGGAGCAGATCGATACCGATGAGGGCGCTGACGGCGATGACCACAAACGCCGAAAAAGCGCTGATGAGGATGGTGCGATGGCGCTGCGCCGGGGTGAAGTTTTCCGTGAAGGCGATGAAAAATGGAATCACGCCCAACGGGTTGACGATGGCCAGCAGTGCCACCAAAGGTTTGATGAGATTCATGGCGTGGGGTGTGGATGCGCAGCCACCAGCGTAGTGCCTGGCGCGGGTCGAAGGAAGCGCTCGGCCGACGTGGTCGACAAGGCCCGGGTTCGACCCGTTTGCCGGCGTCCGGCAACCGCCCCGGCGCCCGGTGCAACGGCCGCGCCGTATCTGCCAGCGGGGCGCGGGGCAGAGGCGTCACTGGACGAAGCCGATGCGCCCTCGTTTGCTGGCCTGATGCGGCATCAGGTCCTGGGCCAAGACCTCGCGGCGCCCGGCGAGCTTGGCCGCGCCGAAGGCGCCCGTGATGAGGCGGCGCATCTCGCGGGGTTTGCACTGCGTCAGCCCATCGAGCACGTCAGGACTCGGGGTTTGCGGAAAGGCGCTGCCCCAGTCGTGGCTGTTGCGGATGCTGCTGTACAGGCGTTCGGCAATGCTGCGCAGTCCGGCTTCGTCGGGCGGGTCGATTGCATAGACATTGAGCCGGTTGAGCAGGGGCTCGGGAATGCCTGCGGCGTCATTGGCGGTGGCCACCCAGACCACGGCGCTGCAGTCGATCGGCACTTCGGCGAACTCATCGGTGAAGCGCTGCGCCGTGTCGAATTCCAGCAGGCTGTAGAGAGCGCCGAGAGGGTCGTACTGGGCCCCACCGGCGGCCTTGTCGATCTCGTCGATGACCACCACCGGGTTGGCGAACTCGCCCTGCACCAGGGTCTCGAAGACCTTGCCGGGACGGGCGCCTTTCCACTGCGAGGACGAGCCTGACAGGATCCACCCGGCGGTGAGCGCATTCATCGGGGCAAGCGCCCAAGTGGTGCCGAGCAGCTCGGCGATACGGCGGGCGAAATGGGTTTTGCCGATGCCCGGCTCGCCCAGCAGCAGCATCGGTGCGACCTCGATGGCGTCGTGGCTGTCGGCTGCCAGCGCGACGGAGCGACGGATGTCTTCCAGCGGCTCGGCGAAGTTGGGCAGTTCGTGATGCAGGGCGTCGATATCAGGCAACTCGGCCGGCTTGATGGCCAGACGCTGGCCGCCAGCCTCGATCATGCGCGCATAGGTGTGGCGCAATTGCTCATGCGCCTCGGGCGGCAGGCCTTTGAGCTTGCGCTCGACTTCATCCACCGCATAAACCGACTTGTAGGCAGCCACCGCAATCATGATGCACCTCCTCGGCAAACACTGGGCCTGTGCAAGGCCATGCACCAATCATGCCAGACCGAGGTCACCGAGCAAGTCGGTTCGCCGTGGCCGAAGGCCCATGGTGTGAACTTTTGCACACTTTGGCCCAATACGGATGCAGGGCCGTGCTAGATCTCGATTTGCGTGCCCAGTTCCACCACGCGGTTGGGTGGAATGCGGAAATAGTCGGACGCTTCCTGCGCGTTGCGGCTCATCCAGGAGAACAACACTTCGCGCCACAGCACCATGCCTGGGATCTTGGAGGGCACGATGGTCTGGCGGGCGAGGAAGAACGAGGTCTCCATCAGGTGGAATTCCAGCCCGTACAAGCGCTCGCAGTCTTTCAGCAGGCGCTGGATGTCGGGTTCGTCCTTGAAGCCGAAATCCACATGCAGCAGGTAAATGCCCTCCTCCATCGGCGTGAGCTGAATGGCTTGCTCGGGTGGCACATGCGGCACATCGGCGGACTGCGCCGACAGGAAGAACACACGCTCGTGAAGCACCTTGTTGTGCTTGAGGTTGTGCAGCAGCGCATGCGGCACGGTGTTGGCGTCGGGCGTGAGATAAATGGCCGTGCCTTCCACCCGCGTGGGTGGGTAGGTGGACAGGCTGTGGACGAAGTCCTTCAGGTTCAGTGCATGTTCCTGCAACTGCCGCTTGAGCAAGGTGCGGCCGCGCTTCCAGGTGGACAGCATGACGTAAACCGACGCGCCGAATACCAGCGGGAACCAGCCGCCATGGTCGATTTTCAGCGAGTTGGACACCAGGAACAGCAATTCCACCAGTGCCAGCGGAACGAACACGAGATTGGCGCGTCGGGAACTCCACCCCCAGCGCCGGGGCGCCACCATCCACAGGAACACGGTGGTGGTGAGCATGGTGATGTTCACGGCGATGCCGTAGGCGGCCGCCAGGTTGTCGGAGCTGCGGAAGGTCAGCACCAGAATCACGACGAAGATCAGCATCATCCAGTTGATGAAGGGCACATAGATCTGCCCCTGGTTGCTGGCGTTGGTGAACAGCACCTTCATGCGCGGCAGGTAGCCGAGTTTGATGGCCTGGGTGGTCATGGAGTAAGCGCCCGAGATCACCGCCTGCGAGGCAATGACCGTGGCCATGGCTGCCAGGATGACCAGCGGCCACAGCGCCCAGTCCGGGGCCAGATAGAAAAACGGGTTCTTCACCGTTTCGGGCCGTGCCAGCACCAGCGCGCCCTGGCCGAAGTAGTTCAGCAACAAGCCGGGCATCACCACGCCCAGCCAGGCCCAGCGGATCGGCTCACGGCCAAAATGGCCCATGTCGGCGTACAGCGCTTCGCCGCCCGTCAGGGTGAGGAACACCGCGCCCAGCAGGAACAGGGCCAGCCCCGGCTCGCGGATGAACATATCCATGCCCCACCACGGGTTGAGCGCCAGCAGTACGGAGGGGTTTTGCACGATTTGAACCAAACCCAGCACACCCAGCACGCCGAACCATATGACCATGACCGGGCCGAAATAGGAGCCCACCAGCGCGGTGCCGCGTTTTTGCACCAGGAACAGGCCGATGAGAATGAGCACGGTGATGGGCACCACGGCATCCTGCAGCAGCGGTGTGGCCACTGCCGTGCCCTCGATGGCCGAGAGCACCGAGATGGCCGGGGTGATGATGCTGTCGCCATAAAACATCGATGCGCCGATCAGGCCCAGCGCCACGGCCATGGTGCGGCCGCGGGTGCGCGGGGCATAGCGCCGCATGACCAGGGCCATCAGCGCCAGGATGCCGCCTTCGCCGTTGTTGTCGGCGCGCAGCGCCAGCATGACGTATTTGACGGTGACGATGATGGTCAGCGCCCAGAAGATGAGGGACAGCACGCCGTAGATGTTGGGGATGCTGTAGCCCAGGTCATGCGCCGGATTGAAGGCCTCTTTGAAGGCGTACAGCGGACTCGTGCCGATGTCGCCGTACACCACCCCCAGGGCGCCCAGACTCAGGGCGGTCATCGATCCCTTGTGTTGTGTTTCGGTGTTTTGCATGGTTTGCGCGCCACAGGCGACTGCTCGCACTGCGGGCCCGAATGAAGGGACTGTCATCTTAGGGCCGTTTTGCGCTGCAGCATCGCCCGCAATCCCCCTGTTGCCGGGGCGCCACCTGCGCGCGGTTTGCGCCATGTCAAAACCACACCGTCGGCGTGCGGCCATCATCCGGCCCATGATGCCCGCCAACCTCGATTTCCAACCCGAGCTGATCCGCCGCTTCGACGTGGCCGGTCCGCGCTACACCTCCTACCCCACGGCCGACCGTTTTCGTCCGGATTTCAGCGCGGCCGACTATGCGGCCGGCTTGCGCGAGCGCGGCGGCGATGTGCACACGCCGCTGTCGCTGTACGTGCACATCCCGTTTTGCGAGACCCTGTGCTACTACTGCGGCTGCAACAAGATTCCGACCAAAAACCACGCACGCAGCGGCCCCTATCTCGACCAGGTCGAGCAGGAAATGGGCATGGTCGCCGGCCTGCTGGGCGCTCGTCTGCCGGTGACGCAACTGCATTGGGGGGGCGGCACGCCCACCTTCTTGTCGGACGCCGAGGCCGAACGTCTGATGGGCATGACACGGCGCCACTTTGCGCTGCAGCCCGGGGGTGAATATTCCATTGAAATCGACCCGCGCAAGGTCAGTGCCGCACGCGTGGCGCATCTCGCGGCGCTGGGCTTCAACCGGATGAGCGTGGGCATCCAGGACTTCGACCCCGCCGTGCAACAGGCGGTCAACCGCATTCAGAGCTACGAGGAAACCCGCGACGTCATCGCCGCCGCGCGCGCCAACGGCTTCGCGTCCATCAGCGTCGACCTGATCTACGGCCTGCCCAGGCAGAACGCCTTCAACTTTGCCGCTACCCTGGAGCAGGTCATCGCCTTGCGGCCCGAGCGTGTCGCGCTCTACAGCTACGCCCACCTGCCGCAGCGTTTCACCCCGCAGCGCCGCATCCACGCCGCCGACCTGCCCGAGCCGCAAGCCAAGCTCGTGCTGCTGGGCCTGGCCATACGCCGCCTTGCACATGCCGGTTACGTCTACATCGGCATGGACCATTTCGCCCTGCCCGACGACGAACTCGCGCGCGCGCAGCAACAGGGCAAGCTCCAGCGCAACTTCCAAGGCTATTCCACCCAGGCCGATCTGGACTTGCTGGCCTTTGGTGTCTCGGGCATCTCCAAGCTCGGGCGCCAGTACATCCAGAGCGTCAAGACCGTGGAGGCCTACGGCGCGGCGCTCGCCGCCGGCGGGCTGCCGGTGGAGCGCGGCCTCAGCTTGAGCGCCGACGACCTTGTGCGCCGTGACGCCATCCAGCGCCTGATGTGCGACTTCGCCCTGGACCTGCAGGCCTTGGCGCAGCGCCATGGCCTGCACGATGCCGCCGACTATTTTGCCGCCGACCTGCACCGCCTGCAGCCGCTGGAGCAAGCCGGTCTGCTGCAGCGCGAGGGGCTCAAGCTGCGCGTCACGCCGCAAGGGCGGCTGCTGGTGCGCATCATCGCCATGCAGTTCGACCGTCCTCTGCACGACGCCGCCGCGCTGCTGCAGACGCCCCGCTACTCGCGGGTGATTTGACGCCGCCGACCTTCGGCTCAGGCCGCTGGACCGCCCGGGCCGAAGCGCGCGAGAAACGCGGCGCGCAGGTTCGCATCGAGAGCGGGCAGTCGGCTTCGCACGCTGGCCGAGCGGTCGTCGGCTGGGGGGCGCTGGGCTGCGGCCCACACCGCCAGCGGCCAATGCGCGTCCCAGTGCCAGCGGGCGATCACATGCCAGTGCAGGTGCGGCACGACGTTGCCCAAGCTGGCGAGGTTGATCTTGTCGGGCGCCAGATCCGTGCGCAGGCCCTGCTCCACCAGCGCCAGCGCATCCATGCAGGCGCTGCGCTGCAAGACAGTCAGGTCGGTGAATTCGCGGGCATGGTGTTGCCACACCAGACGGTAGAAAGCCGGATGCAAGGCGTCGTCGGCGCGGATCAGCCGCAACCAGTCGCCGCTCCAGACCAGCAAGCCGCCGGGCTCGGCGCATAGCGGGCACCCCGGCATGCGTGCCGCGGCGCCCTGCGCTTGCGCCCGGGTCGGCTTATTCGTAGAAGTCACCGCCACCCTGGCCCGGGGCCAGATGGGTTCGGCCGGGCTGCAGCCGAGTCATCGCCACGACATCGCCCACATACGTGATGGGTCCGGTGGGTTGCCCGGTGGGCGAGCCGCCAGCGGGCTCGACGCTGATGGCGAAACCCTTGGCCTGCGACAGGGCCAGCAGCGCGGGTGCGGGCAGTTGCAGCGTGTCGGAGGAGCGCAGCTGCACCAGCCCCACGGCCTGCGGCTTGCCTTGCTTGGGCAGCATCCACAACTCGAACGACTTGTTGCCGGGCGTGGCCACCGGGCCTACCGCCGTGAGCACGAGGCGGCTGTCGTGCACGGTGAGCACGGCGCTGTGACCGTCGGGGCCCTTGAGCACGGCGGCCATTTGCGCCGCCGATGGCGCACCCGGGCCGGGTTGCTGCAACAGCATGACGAGCGACACCATGAGCGAGGCCGTGAGCACGCCCAGACTCAGCGCCAGGCCCATCCAGGTGCGCTTGGCCCAGCCCTTCTCCAGCCGTTGTGGCACGGGTGTGCCGGTGGCGGGCTGGACGCGGGCCAGAATGCCGTCCCAGGCGCGTGCCGGAGGTTCCTGGCGCAGCAGGCCGTCGTCGAGCCGCTGGCGCCACACCTGCAGCGCTTGCGCAAGAGCGGGTTCGGTTGGCAGCAGCGTCTCGAAACGCCGCCGCGCGGCCGGGCTCATGCCGCCGGTGAGGTAATCGCTCGCCAGCCGGCTGCAAAGCTCGGGTTGGTGGTAGCGCGTCATGATCCAGCGCCCTCCCCGAGACATGCGCGCAAGGCGAGGATGGCGCGGCGGATGACGGTCTTGACCGTCCCCAGGGCCATGCCGCTGAGCTTGGCGAGTTCGGCATGCGACATGCCCATCACATACGAGCGGGTCAACAATTCGCGTTGCTGCGGCTTGAGCGCCTCGAAACAACGCTCGAGCGAGCCATGCGACAGGCTGCGTTCCAGCAACTGCTCCGGCCCGGGCGCGGCGTCGGCCGGGTCCAGCGGGACCGCCATGGCGTCGAGACTCTCCACGGGTTCGCGCCCCTTGGCGCGCAGCTTGTCGAGGCAGGTGTTGCGCACCACGGTGGCCAGCCAGGCCTCGGCCGCGCCGTGGACCGGACGGTAGCTGGCAGCTTGATGCCAGATCTTCACATAGGCATCCTGCAGGGCGTCTTCGGCTTGCGTCGGATCGCGCAACAGGCGCAGGCAGATGGCCCAGCCACGGCGACGCGTGGCGTCATACAGCGCGGCGAAAGCCTGCTGATCGGCCAGCGCGGTGTAAGCCAGGAGTTTTTCCAGATCGGGCATCGGAGAAGGTCGGGCGGTGTGCGGCCGGCGCAGCACACCAGAGCGGAACAAACGCATCCACCGCCACGCCTCAACCTGCAGGTGCAACGGGTCCATTGGACGTGGCAACCACCTCGGCGTGGGGGCGTTCCCGCATCTTAGTGGGATGGCCTGAGCTTGCGCAGCCGGACCGAAACCAGTCATGACGCATCCAGTGAAGGCGTGGACTTGCGATGGACCGGCGTCCGCCCAGCTGCGCGTCAAGCGATGAACGCTGCCGGAACCGGGTTCTCGCCGAGGGCGTTGAGCAGGATGGCCCAATGCATGGTTTCGTCCCCCATGATGCTGGCAGCAGCCTTGGCCAAATCGCGGTTGTGAAACTGCGGAACCGTGCCGAGATAGGCGCTGGCTGCGCCCTTTTCCAGGCCGGCGGCAAAGCGCAACACGTCGGCCTGGTTCTTGAGCTTGTCGGTCGGAAAGTTGTAGGCCGCGGGCTTCATCGACATCACCGGTGTGCCCCCGAGTTTATGGATCGTGCTCTCCAGCACGCCGGCGTGCGCCTTGTGCTGGCCCTGGAATTCCACCGCCACCGCCAGGACCGGCTTTTGCAGCAGTCCCGATTCGGCACCGACCTGATAGGCGGCAATCGCCTGGTATTCCAGTCCGAGGGCGACGTTCAGCATCTTGATGTCGTCGTCGTTCGACATCGATGCGGCAAAGCTGCGCACCGGCAAGGCCAGGCCGCTGGCGGCGGTGAGTCCGGCGACGAACAAGCCACCCTTCTTGAACCAGGTGCGGCGGTCCAGTGCGGGAGAATCCAGATGGGCGTTGGTCTTCATGATCGTGTCCTTGCGAAGTGGTTGAACGAACAGGCCGCGCCGATGCGCGACCTTGCAAACCACTACGCCGGGATCGGGAACTTGGATTCATCGCATCCCATCCCCCTCATCCGCTCCAC
>JAJZDV010000196.1 GCA_021846025.1 Pseudomonadota bacterium | reverse complement strand
AGATAGCCGCGCGCCACCCCCAGCCCGCCGATGTGCAATTCGCCCACGGCGCCGATGGGCACGACGCGGCCTTTCGGGTCGAGGATGCGCACCTGGACATTGGGCAGCGGGCGGCCGATGTGGGGCTGGGGCGAGGCGGAGTCGATGCGCGCCGCCGTGGCGTCGACCGTGCATTCCGTGGGGCCGTAGACGTTGTAGAACGCGTGTTCGCGCTGCCCGCACAGCTTCGCCCAGAGCGCGGCATCGATGGCCTCGCCGCCCACCAGAGTGACCCATGGCCAGCCCGGCGGGGGGCGCAGTTCCCCGGATGCGATGACCGCCATCAACTGCTGCGGCGTGATGTCCAGCACGTCAACCCTGTGCCGGGTCAGGTAGCCCGACAGCTGCGCAGGATCAAAGCGCACGCTCTGCGGCAGCAGCACCAGCGTGCGTCCAGCGGCAATCTGGATGATCTGTTTGATCGCGGCGTCAAACCCCAGCGAGGCATTGACGCCGACACGCTGGACATCCGCATGGTGGCGGTACACCGCATGTTCCAGTGCATCCAGGAGATTGCTCACGCTGCGATGCTCGATGAGGACGCCTTTGGGTTTCCCGGTCGAGCCGGACGTGTACAGCAGATAGGCCAGATCCTTCGGACCCGGCGCTGGGGCTGGCGCGGCAGCATGAGGGTCCGGCGCATCGGCGGTGTCGAGTGCATCCAAACCCAGGATCCGGGTGCCGCTCGCCACCAGGCGGGTGATCGAGGCCGCGAAGTCGGACAGCACCACAGGAGGCCGGGCGTCGTCCAGGATGGCGCAAAGGCGCCCGTCAGGCAGCGTCGGGTCCAGGGGGACGAAGGCACCCCCGGCGGCGAGGATGCCGAGCAGACCGGCGATCATGTCCGGCCCACGGTTCACATGCAGGCCGACCAGCACACCGGGCCCCACGCCCAGTGCGCGAAGCGCCCGGGCCAGGACGTTCATCCGGCGCGCAAGCTCGCCGAAGGTCAGCCGCTGGTCTTCGTACACCACGGCGACGGCTTCGGGCTGGCGGCTGGCCTGGGCGGCGAAGCGCTGGTGGATCAACACCGGGTCGGGCAGCAGGGCCGGACCGCGCCCAAAGTCATCAAGGATGCGATCTCGTTCGCCAGCCATGAAGAGGCTGAATGCATCCAGCGGCAAGTCCGGGTGCTGCAGGGCTTGCGGGAAGAGCAGGGCCAGCCGGTCGCGGAGGTGTTCGGCATCCGACCGATCCAGGGCGTCGGGGTTGAAATGCAGTTCGACGTCGACATCGGCGTCTTGGTGAAAGTCCCGCACGTAAATCATCAACGGGGTCTTCACCAGTCCGTTATGCAGGGGGATGGTGGTGTAACTGGCGCCATGCAATCTGCCGTCTTCATCGAAGGTCTCGACCGACAACGAAATGTCGTAGATCCGCGCTCGGCCGCTGGAGGCCAGGTTGAGGTCACGATGGATTTCCGAGACTGGGAAATTCTGATGCCGGTAATCGCTACGCAGATCGGCTGCAAGGGTGGCCATCAGCGTGGCAAAGGGTTGATCGAGATCGCAGTCGACCACCAGTGGCAACATCGAGGCGAACATGCCGATCGTCGATTTTTCCTGCGCGCCGATGCGGTTGTGCACCGGAACGCCAATGCAGATCGAGGTTTGTTCCAGCAGTCTGGAGCATGCCAGCCCGAGCAGGGCCAGCAGGAAATGCGCCGGGGACAGACCCATGTCCATCGTCAGGCGCTTCATGGCGTTGTGGTGCGCGCGCTGGATGGTCCAGATCACCAGATGCTGGGTCGCCTGCCGCATCTCGGTGCCGGCGGGAGATGTTGGCGCGAACAAGGCCGGTGGAAGTTGCGCAAAGCGCTGCTGCCAGTAGCGCCGGTCGGCCTTGAAGCGTTCTGACTCCAGGTAGGCCTGCTGCTTTTGCACGTACACGAAGTACGAGGGTGAGGCGGCTGGCGGATCGTGACGGGTAAGCAGGGCGTTGTAGCTTTCCCGGATGAAGCGCAGCAGCAAGTGCACGCCATAGCCATCCACAACCAGATGGTGGCAGCGCACCAGGATGAAGTGCCGGTTTTCCGCGATGCGAATGAGCGTGAAACTGCACAAGGGAGAGACGCGCAGGTCGAAGGGCTCGAGGAAGCGCTCGCGCAACAGACGGTTGGCCTGCGCCACGGCATCGGCCTGGTCGGCGAGATCGATCAGCGGCAAGGTGAAGTCGAATCGCTCCCCCACGCGCTGCGTGACCCGTCCTGCCGCAGCATCGCGGGCGAATGCCAGGCGCAGGACGTCGTGGCGATCGAAGGCCAGCTGGATGGCCGCCTGCAGGGCAGCGTGCTCCAGGGGGCCGTTGATGTCGAGGTAACAGCCGATGTTGTAGAGCGGGCTGCCCTCGTGGATGCTCTGGTCGGTGTCGATGTCGAGCTGTTGCGGGGTCAGCGGGAAGTCAGGCATGTCCGAGGTTGGTTGACAGGGCAGCACCCGCAGTTGCTGATGCGGTGCACGCAACACCCATCTGAGTTGAAAGCCCGGGATCGGGCAACCCATGACTTGGGGGATCGGTCGTTCCGGCGACGCGGTGTCATGCTCGGGACCGCGCAAGAAGCAGCGCCTGGAACGCGTCGACGGCGCCAGAGGATGGATGGCGCCGTCGACGCGAGCCTGCGCGGATCGCCCAGAGGGGTGCCTGGCGCAGAATCAGCCCAGGTCGGCGTCCAGTACCGAGCCGCGCGATGCCGTTCCCGCAAGCTTGGCGAACTTGGCGAGAACGCCGCGGGTGTAGCGCGCTCCGGGCGGCTGCCACGC